>CAZBHP010000016.1:0-6973 GCA_964491795.1 uncultured bacterium
TAAAGATCCAATTCTTGAATAAGGGACACGGTTTTCATCTTCAAATAATTGTGGCCTTACAGATGGTTCGTAAGTTTGCTGCGTAATTTGCCTTATAAAAGCACGTCTTGGAGATGCCGCCATGGTATCATCATTTGTGATATCGATAATTGAACAATTAGGATTTAAATCATGGGCTATCGCAAGGGGTTGAAAGCAACGGGCTATATAAAAAGCTTCATGGCATCGTCTCCCTATACTTGAGTTAGCTACATCCGTATTTGTATGGCCAACAGTCCATCTTTCAATATCCCCGTGCATATAATTAAAAATCAGAGAAGAGCCTGGGATTAGAAGGCTAGAGGAAGCGATAATAAATATAGCGAGGTGTAAGAAAATCGCCGGGATAGCTTTTAGGTAGGAGTAGTTTCGGCAAGCTTGTTCACAAGCAAAACTCTGATCTAAAAACTGAGCGGCTCTCTGGAGGCGAACTGCCTTGAAAAAGTGGTAGGCGATCCCCTGAATAAGGATTCGTATGACAAGGTTTCCAAAGACTAAGGAAAAAGTTGAGGTAAGAGCTTTGAGCCTCTCTCCCACATGCTCTTGAGAGAATGTCTTGTAATTGTAAAGAAAGCCCTTTCTCAAAAAATAGAGAGCCCCCCGTCTTTGTCCCGTAAGGTCGGGTTCCACCGATTCTAAAAAAGCCTCTCCCGTGCCTTGAGGGAGTCGAAGAGCTACTGGTATTGAAGGAGGAATTTGCAAAGGAGTTCGAGAGATTTCCAACCCTCTTTCTCGTAAGGTTTCCCCTTGTTGCAAATAGAGCGTATCGTAGGTTTGTCGTAAACCTAATTCAACAACAACTTCTCTTACAGAAAGGCCAATATTCATATATCTACAATAACTTATGATCATTAATTATAAAGAAAATGCCAATACGAAACAAATCAAATACAAGTTGTCATAAGTAAAAAATTTACTAAGAGGAGATAGAGGAAGCTGCGAGGATGAGATCCTCGGGTGTGTCTATTCCTTGTGATTCGTAGATAGTGGGGTAGGCATAGATGGAGAGGCCGTTTTCAAGAAATTGTAATTGTTCTAGACTTTCAGCTTGAGCCAAAGGGGTATCGGGGAGGTTCTCTATAAGAGAGAGAGCTTTTCTGCTATAAGCGTAGAGTCCGACATGTTTAAATATTTTTGGAGAGGAGCCGGTCCTGTCAAAGGGGATGGGGCTTCTAGAAAAGTAGAGGGCTCGATTAAAGCGGTCAGTGACCACTTTTACAACGTGGGGAGAGGGGAGGTCTTCTTTGTTAATCTCTTTTTTTAAAGTCCAAATATCGCCTTCTTTTTCACAGCCGCGTAAGAGATCAGAAATCATTTCTTGATTGATGAAAGGCTCATCTGCTTGCCAATTCACAATGATATCAGCTGAGATTTGAGACCGATTTAAACACTCAATGATCCGATGAGTTCCATTTTTTGCAGAAGGGGAGGTCATAGTATAGGGGGCCTGGATCTTGTCTAAAATTTCTTTTGCCTCTAGGCTGTCGATGGCAAAATAGACGGCGTCAAACTGGGGACAGAGGCTAGCTTTTTCCCAGGTATGCTCCAAGAGAGTCTTGGAGCCGATACGAGCTAGAATTTTTTGGGGAAATCTTTGGGAGGCGAGCCGCGCCGGGATGATACAAACAATTTTTTTCATATTTTTTTATAAAAAAGAAAAGGGGCAGCTAGTTTGCCACCCCTTATTTTGCACTTGCAGTTACTTCTTAACTGGCTTCGGTGCTGGTTTTTTGTCTTTGCCCATGATTCCCCTCATGTTTTTTTTTGTTTTCAGGTGGCCCCAAAAACCGATTTTTTGGTGCGCCACTTTCGGTTTGTTACCACTTACTTTCTTCTTTATGACAATACTACTCGCCCTCTTTTTTTTGTAGAAGAAAGAGAGACTTTTTTTTCAAATTTTCCCTATATACCCAAGGTGATTCAAAACTTGGCATTTTAGCCTCGCTGACATCTCCAAATTTAAAGCCCTCTCGACTCGCCCCTCCCAAATTCGAAAAGCCCCCGGCTTTTCTCTGTTTGGGCCCCTTTAGAACAGGGGCTCGCCTCCAGGTCAGCTTTGCTTGGCTTTAAATTTGGAGCGTCCGCTTCGCTAAAACATCCAACTTTTGAAATCACTTGGGTATACATTTTTTTAGGGTTCAAATCTTATGCAAAATTGACAGAGAGGGGGGAGTTTGTTAGAATATTTGGCTTATGCAAGAAGAGCTTTTACAACATAAAGAATATCCTTACGGGTTTACCACAGATATAGAGTCTGTCTCCTTTGAAAAAGGGCTTGATGAAGATGTGGTACGAGCCATATCGGCTAAGAAAAACGAGCCTCAGTTTCTTTTGGACTTTCGTCTCAAGGCTTATAAAAAATGGAAAGAGATGAAACCGCCTTCTTGGGGGCAATTGGAGATCCCTCCGATTGACTTTCAAGAAATGCGTTACTATAGCGAGCCAAAAGTAAAACCAAAGCTTGACAGTCTGGATGAAGTAGATCCTAAACTTCTAGAGACACTGAATCGCCTAGGGATTCCATTGGATGAGCAACAAAGACTCACAAATGTCGCAGTTGATGTCGTCTTTGATTCGGTCTCTTTAGGAACCACCTTTTATAAAAAATTAGAAGAAGCGGGAGTTGTCCTCTGTTCCATGGGGGAAGCTGCGCACAAGTATCCGGAGCTTTTGGAAAAGTATTTAGGCTCGGTTGTTCCGATCGGCGACAATTATTATGCGGCACTTAACTCAGCTGTGTTTTCAGATGGCTCTTTTGTCTATATACCGAAAGGGGTCCGCTCTCCTATTGAGCTTTCTACCTACTTTCGAATCAATGAGCGCGAAACTGGGCAGTTCGAAAGGACTCTTATTATTGCAGAAGAAGACTCCTATGTGAGCTATTTAGAAGGCTGTACAGCCCCGAGTTACGACACAAACCAATTGCATGCAGCCGTTGTTGAATTAATTGCCCATGACCGTGCAGAGATCAAGTATGCAACGGTGCAAAACTGGTATTCGGGAGATCCTAAGACTGGGAAAGGGGGGATCTTCAACTTTGTTACCAAAAGAGGGCGTTGCAAAGGGGAGCACTCGAAAATTTCCTGGACACAAGTAGAAGCTGGAGCTGCGATTACTTGGAAGTATCCGAGCTGTATTCTTGAGGGAGATGACTCGGTTGGAGAGTTTTTCTCAGTTGCCCTTACAACGGGTAAAATGCAGGCTGACACTGGGACAAAGATGATTCATAAAGGCAAGCGCACCAAATCTACTATCATCTCTAAAGGGATTTCAGCAGATACATCAGCAAATAGCTATCGCGGGCTTGTTTCTATTGGTGGCGGAGCTGATGGCGCACGCAATTACACACAGTGCGATGCGATGCTAGTTGGAAACGCATGCAGTGCTAATACATATCCGTATATTGACGTACATAATAAAACAGCAAGTATAGAACATGAAGCTTCTACCTCTAAAATGAGCGAGGAGCAGCTTTTTTACTTACAATCGAGAGGTATTTCTAAAGAAAATGCTATTCATCTCATTGTAAGCGGTTTTTGCAAAGAGGTGATTCAAGTCTTGCCGCTTGAGTTTGCTGCAGAAGCGCAAAAACTATTAACGCTAAAATTAGAAGGATCGGTGGGTTAATGTTATTGATTGAAGACTTAACAGTAAAAGTTGGAGGATGTGAAATTCTTAAAGGATTTTCACTCACTGCTAAAAAAGGGGAAGTCCACGCGATCATGGGGCCCAATGGTGCTGGTAAATCAACTCTTGCTAAAGTCCTTGCAGGTCATCCTCTGTATGAGGTGACCTCTGGAACAGCTTTGCTCGATGGGACAAATCTTCTTGAACTAGATCCTGAAGAGAGGGCAAAACAGGGCCTTTTCATGAGCTTTCAGTATCCTTTGGAAATTGCCGGCATTACCAACCTAGATTTTTTAAGACACGCCTACAATGCCCTTCATGGGGAATCTTGCGAAGAAGAACCTTTTAGAGCCAAAATTCAGCCTATTTTGGAAATGATGAAGATCAAGCCCAGTTTTCTTGATCGTGACCTCAATGATGGGTTTTCTGGCGGTGAGAAAAAGAGAAATGAAATTTTGCAGCTCCTTGCCTTGAAGCCCACATGTGCCCTTCTTGATGAAACTGATTCAGGGCTTGATATCGATGCTTTGAAAGTTGTAGCTCAAGGGGTGAATGCGTTTATGAATCAAGACAAGATTCTAATTCTAATCACCCACTATCAAAGGCTCTTAGATTATATTCGCCCTCAGATGGTCCATATTATGGTCGGCGGAAAGATTGTAAAAAGTGGAGATCACACCTTAGCTCATGAACTTGAAGCCAAAGGGTATGGAGAAATACAAGAAGAGACCTTTAGTGGAGAGGAATTTGATAAAACAGGGGATCGATCAATTGAGGGAGGAGAGAGAATTTGAGCTCTTCTGCGTTAACATATCTTGAAGAGTTAAAGAAGGTCTATAAAGAGCCTCAAGAGATCCATCGTAAAAAGGCCTTAGAGAAACTTACTCGTTTAGGATTTCCTGATCGGACGGTCGAAGAATATCGCAAAGTGGTTCTTGCCCCCCTTTTAGAGCGTAGCTTCACCCTTGGAGAGGAAGATTTTAAAGAAGAAGTTGCCCCTTCTTGTGCAACCATCTTAATGCGTAACGGTAAACTTGTCTCAGAAAAATCGAGTGTCCCTTCTCCTCTGATCCTTTCTAACCTCGAAGATGCTTTTGTCATTTACGCAAGTTTTATGCGTAATCGGTTAGAGAGACGTATTGAAGAAGAAAAAGACTTTTTTGCCCTTGCAACAGAGAGTTTTCAAGAGAGGGGGATTTTTCTCTACATCCCTCCCAAGACTGAAGTTTCTCTCCCTATTCATATCGTACACCAATACCTGGGCAAAAATAAACACAGCGCAAGCAAGATTCAGATTGTCGTTGGAAAAGGGAGCAGCTGCTCTATTATTTATGAGAGCACAGGGGATTCTTACACAAACAGCGTAGCACTTGAGCTTTTCGATATTGTGGTGGAGAAGGGTGGCTGCTGTCAGATCACAGATCTTAGCTTTATGCCTAAAGAAACTGTTTCTATGCGCACGTTACGAGGTCTTGTAAAAGGCGAGGGAAAACTTACCTTTATAAGTGCAACGAAAGGATCATCGCTTTACCGCTTGCATTACCAGGCAGAGCTTGTGGAAGAGGGTGCGAGTGCAGATCTTCAGGGGGTATGGTATCTTAATGATGATCGAAAGGCCTATTTTTCTGGAGAGGTAAAACATCTAGCGCCGCATACGACATCTAATCAGCATTTTAAAGGGGTGCTTTTAGATAAGAGTAAAGCCACCTTTACAGGTAAAATTTTTGTGGCATCTGTTGCACAGAAGACACAAGCCTACCAATTAAATAATAATCTTATTTTAGGAGATGGTGCCACTGTTTTTACAAAACCGCACTTAGAAATTTTTGCAGATGATGTGAAAGCATCCCATGGTGCAACCGTCTCACAGCTCTCAGCTGAAGAGCTTTTTTATATGAGAAGCCGTGGATATAAGGAGTCACTTGCAAGAGAAGTGCTCATGAGAGGGTTTTTAGAGGAGATTATTACCTCTATCCCTCATCCTGAAATTGCAAATAAAGTAAGAGGCCACTATGTCTTTTAATCCGGCAAAAGCGCGGCTTGATTTCCCTATGCTGCAGAAGACAATGAATGGAAAAAAGTTTATCTATTTAGACTCGGCTGCAACAACGCATAAGCCTCATCAAGTAATCGATGCTATCACCCACTTTTATCGGGAAGAGTACGCAACTGTTCATAGAGCTGTTTATGAATACGCAACGGTTGCAACAGAGCGCTATTCAGCCGTAAGAAGACAGGTGCAAAAGCTTTTAAATGCTCCCAGTGAAGATGAGATTATTTTCACTAGAGGAACTACAGAGGCTCTTAATTTAGTAGCGCGCTCTTATGGAACCGCTCACGTCCATGGCGGTGATGAAATTCTCATTTCTACAATGGAACACCATTCTAACATCGTCCCCTGGCAACTCCTTGCGGAGAAAGTAGGAGCCAAGCTAGTTACAGTTCCTATGAATGAAAAAGGGGAGCTCTGTATGGATGAATTAGAAAAAAGAATTTCTCCTCGGACAAAGATTGTGGCTGTATGCCATGTGTCGAATGTAACAGGAACGATTAACCCGATTGAAAAAATCGTCTCTTTAGCTCACAAAGTAGGGGCTGTAGTGGTAGTAGATGCCGCTCAAAGCGTGGGGCATCTGACTGTTGATGTGCAAAAATGGAACGCCGATTTTGTCGCCTTCTCTGGGCATAAAATATATGGACCGACTGGTATTGGAGCTCTTTACGGAAAAAAAGAACTTTTAGAGAAGATGGATCCTTACCAAGGTGGGGGAGACATGGTTCTTGAAGTTACCTTTGCTAAAACTGTTTTTCAGCCGCCCCCTCTAAAGTTTGAAGCAGGCACTCCGATGATCGCTGAAGTGATTGGACTAGGTGCGGCTCTCACCTATTTAGAAACATTCGACCTCTCCCTTGTTCATAAGCACGAGATGCGCCTTATGAAACAGGCAAAAGAACACCTCCTTACCATCCCGGGTGTTACCATTCACGGGGAGGCAAAAGAAAAGAGTGCAATTCTCTCTTTCAGTATCGAAAATATTCATCCCCTAGATCTGGGTACCCTTATTTCTCTCAAAGGGGTTGCTCTACGCACCGGTTCTCTCTGTGCTCAACCTGCAGTCAACCATTTCGGTTGCGAGGGGCTCATTCGTCTCTCTTTTGGTCTCTATAACACCGAAGAAGATGTCGAAGCTTGCATGAGTGCCCTCCAAGAAACCCTCGCCCTCCTCGAAGCCAAAGTCTAACCCTCCTATAAAAGAAGAACAGGATGTGCAGGATCACCTGACGGTGATAGGATATGCAAGATGAG
>CAZBHP010000016.1:7073-8713 GCA_964491795.1 uncultured bacterium
TTTTATCCTGCTCATCTTAAAGCCACAGGCGCTATCCTACATATCCTGTTTTTCTGCCGTTAACACCTCTCTCTCAAACACACTAATTGTTATAGAAGAAAGGGGAACAGGATGTGCAGGATCACCTATCGGTGTTAGGATATACAGGATAGGTTATTGTAATTATCATCCTACATATCCTGTTTTTCTATTCTTCTAACTCTAAAGCTTAATCAGCAATGACAAAGAAGAACAGGATGTGCAGGATCACCTGACGGTGATAGGATATGCAAGATGAGTTATTTTAGATATTTTATCCTGCTCATCTTAAAGCCACAGGCGCTATCCTACATATCCTGTTTTTCTTGTTACAAAGGGGAAACGTGAGGATTTTCTAGGGGAAATAAAAAACCCGCGCCTCGGGTAGAGGAGCGGGTTTGTGTAGAGCGGTTATTCTAGAGGACTAGAAAATAGCTCCGAGAGTTACCAAGATACCTACGATACCAAAACTTGCAGGTTGTGCTGGACCCATGACAGTAAGGTAAGAAAAGCTCGGCCAGAACTCACCAAGGATATTGGCTGAAAGCTCAAAGCTTGCCCAGCTTGTGGCAAATTTACCGTAAAGACCCATCTCAGCGTCAACTAAAGCATGCATGTAATCTTTAGTTGTGGATACGTTAAGCACAGATGCTGCAGCTCCGCCAGCAATAGACTGACTTCCCCCTTGGCTGATTTTGTGGTGTCCCCACACGATACCAAGAGTTGGTTTTGCTTGCAGACCGAATGAGAAACTCTCCATAGAACCGATAAGGCTCTGTCTTACGAAAAGTTCTGCAATAGCACCAACACCACTTACGTGCTCGTTAAAGCTGTAAGAAGTGCTTGTAGGACCTGCTGCTGATAAGATGTTTGTGTTGAAATCATGGTGAATAAAGAATCCGCGCATACCGATAGCAGGTTCAATAACTGTGCTGCAACCAGGAGCTACAAGAGCTGGACCCACAAAGAGTAAATCTACAATTTGTGAATATTTAAGGTGGTAGCGACCAGATGTCCCTTCGTAAGCAGGTGCAAAGTTTGCATTGCCTCCTGTTATATTTGTAGGAAAGCTAGGATAAAGATTTGGATCGGCTAGAGGAACTGAAGTAACTGTTCTTGAAGCGCTGTAAGCAAAATACTCATAAGAAAGACTAATTCCTGTGCTTGTTGAGCTACCAGAATAGGCAAGTTCTACTCTTCCCCCATTTCCCCAGCTGCTAGACATATCAAATAATGTCCCTGCCGGTGCTGTGTCAAGTGTTGGGAAGAAACCAGATGAACCTAGAGTTGTGCTAGAAACTCCTGCAACCCCTCCAATATAAGAGCCAAAGATTGCAAACTCAGAATCTTCATTAGCCACTGCTCTAATTGAGCTAAGAGACATAAGAGTCGGTGGTTTTTGTTGCACTTGTTGTGCTGGTACTCTAGGTGGTGGCGGTGCTGCAGCCATTACGCCAGAGGCTTGTAGTGAACCGAAGCTAAGTGCTAACGCTCCTACTAAGTACAGATGTTTGTTCATTTTTTTATGCTCCTCTAAATAAAAAGTGTGTGAATTACAGTTTTAAACGATCACAAGATAAGAAGTCAACAAACTTCTTGGGAAAATTCTATTATAGAAAAAC
>CAZBHP010000016.1:8813-16100 GCA_964491795.1 uncultured bacterium
AGGATATGTAGGATAGCCTGCGGCGTAAGATATGTAGGATGATAATTAGAATAACTTATCCTGCACATCCTATCACCGTCAGGTGATCCTGCATATCCTGTTCTTATTGGCTTTGCTGATTAAGCTTTAGAGTTAGAAGAATAGAAAAACAGGATATGTAGGATAGCCTGCGGCGTAAGATATGTAGGATGATAATTAGAATAACCTATCCTGTATATCCTATCACCGTCAGGTGATCCTGCATATCCTGTTCTTCATTACATAGAGAAAAGAGAAAGAAATTTTAGGCAAAAAAAAACCGGATGTTTTAGACATCCGGTTTTGCATTTTAAGCAAAGCGTACTCTACTAGAAGTCGAGTTGTGCTTTGAGTGTAAGACCTTGCATAGTGTAGCTGTTACCACCACCGTTTCCTACGTTTAGGACTGACATGAGGTTATGACCCAACCATACTTGTTCTTCCCAAGCAGCTTGTAGCATGAAAGACCACTCGTTGCAATCAGACCAAGTAGTTTCCCAACGAAGTCCAAGAGCAAGCTCAAGCATAGGAGCAACATTCCAGATAGAGCTGTTATTGTTAGCAAGCACTACGTCTAAACCAGCTGGTAGAGCTGAGCCAGGACCTTGTACCCAAGTTTGGTAGCTAGATGTTTGGTAATGTCCCCATGGAAGAGCGACTCCGCTATCCATAAAGAGTGACCACTCATTGCAGCTGTCATTTGTGAAGATAAAGGCTGTATCAAATCCCATGTAAGGGCCAATACCCCACCATTTTTGGTGATTGTTCACAGTGTAGAGAATATCTGGTCGTACATTTACCCCTGCAGTTGTGGATAGAGAATGGTGTTGGATGTTAAAAGATTGCTCTTCCCAAGCACCTAGAAGACCAATAAAAGGTCTAAATGATAGGTAATGACCTACGTAGAAGGCTCTTCCAAGTTCTGCATCAATTCTGTTGAACCAGTTGTTCCACTGAGAATTAATTGTATCCCATCCTAGAGTTGTGCTGCCAACAGTAAAGCCTGCTCCAGCTTGCCAGAGAGGGCTAACAGCACCAGATGTCGAAGGAACAGCACTGTATGTGACATCTACTGTAGAAGTAACGCCTGAATAGCCGTTATTTTTATTCCAGAACCAAGTATACTCAAGGCCTAGATCCCAGCAATCGTGGTCTAAATAAGCACCAAGGCCTACTTTAAAACCAGAGCGTAATTTCCAATCAGGATAAGAAGTGCTACCTGCTGCAGGAGGACTTACAAGAGTCACATCAGGAAGCAAGTCATAAGTTAGAAAGTTGTTTGCATATCCTGCAGCCAAACCTTCTTGACGAGCTGTCCAGAGAGTGTATGCAGCGTTAACGTATACGTTTGGGCCATCATCACAAGGGCAGTTTACCCCTGGAGGAACAGCTGATTTCATTTTTGCGCAAGTTGCATCTGTACTGCTAGAAGAATAGTCGTCAGCGAATGCTTGAGTCATGCTGAGGCAAACTACACCCAAAAGCGGTAAGAGTTTTTTAAGGTTGGTTTCCATTTTTCCCTTTTTCTCCCTTTATAGGTTAGCTTTTGCAAGCGTATTTTTTGGTTTAAGTTTTTAGCTTAATAGTAAATCAAGCTTAGAGGTCAAAAAAAATACTGTCAACTATTTTGCAGTATTTTTCTTAAACACAATCGAGAGTAATTAATGAAAAGCCTTGTGCAGTCAACAAAAGAAGACGACTTAAAAAAACATAAGTTTATACTAAAGTATCACTTTAGTGTCTCGAGTTTGGACATTCCAGGATCTCTTACATAAATGTAAATTAAACACAAAGACGCAAAGAAACAGAAGGAGGTTCTTTTATTCTCTCTAGGCAAGATAGGGGACAAGTTGGGTTAATAGAAAAACAGGATATGTAGGATAGCCTGCGGCAGAGGATATGTAGGATAAAATATCTAAAATAACTCATCCTGTATATCCTATCACCGTCAGGTGATCCTGCACATCCTGTTCCCATTTTGATTGTAGGAATCATCAGTTGGAAGAGTAAGTGTAGTGTATAGTCTTTTAAAAAGCGCCGTGGAGAGTAAAAGTTAGGCCTTGTAAAGAGTAATTACTTCCATCACAAAGTTTGTTGAGAAGAGCCATTTGATTGTGAGAAAGCCACACTTGGCCTTCCCAGGCAAGTTCTACTAGAGAGGCCCATTTATAAGTTGCCGAGTGAAATGTTTCAAAACGCAAGCCTAGAGAAAGTTCAAGCATGGGAGAAAAATTCCAGACAGAGTTGTTGCCGTTGAATTCAGTTTCTCTAATTGGACCATCTAAAGCTGGAACGTAAAAAAGGGTAGAGTTTTTCGTTTTGTAATTTCCAAAGGCAAGAGATGAGCCTCCGTTGAAAAATAAAGACCACTCACTGTTATCACAGCGGCCACAAATAAAAGAGGAGTTACAGCCTAGATAAGGGCCAATCGCCCACCATTTTTGTTGATTGGCTTCCGTGATGAGAGAAGGAAAAGAAGAATCATTATGATTTGTGTATTTTATATCGAGTGTCTGCTTTTCAAGCGCTCCCATAAGTCCTAAAAAGGGCTTTGTAGCAAGAGTTCTCCCTAAATAAAAGGCTCTTCCAAGTTTAATATCTATCCTATTAAAAGAATCGTCCCACTTCCCGCTTGTTTGATCAATTATCGCAGGGATCACAGTGCCGACAATCCATGTTGGAAAACTTGAGTTTGAGGTGGAGGAAGAGGAAAAGCCGTTTTTTTCATTGCGAAACCAGGTATAACCTACCCCTAAATCCCAGTTGTCGTGTCCTACAAAAGTGCCAAGACCTATTTTAAAGCCTGAGCGCAATTTAAAATTAGGATAAAAAGCTTTTCCAGGGTTGAAGGCGCTCGGACTGATATTTCCAACAGATAAGGCCATGCCTTCTTGTCTCGCAGTCCAAAGAGTGTAAGAGGCGCTTGCATAAAAATCGGGTCCATCGCAGGCTGCATTAATTGCAGGGGGAACCCCTAGGGGCACTCGCATCAAGTAACAACTGTCAATTTCTGGCGTAACAATCGATGTTTCTACCGATCGTTTAGCTTCAAGTAAGCCCAGGTGTAGGGCGAGTAAAGTAACAATATAAGAAGCCTTATGTTTCACTTAAAATGTCACCTGTGCTTTGAGGGTTAATCCTTGCATGGAGTAATTATTCATGCTTTGCTTATTCATAAGGGCCATCTGGTTGTGGTTAAACCACACCTGTATTTCCCAGGCTGCTTGTATAAGAAAAGAGCTGTTATCACAACAAGGTGACCAGAAGTTTTGCCAGCGCATTCCAAGTGTTAATTCTGCCATTGGATCAATACTGGAAAGAGAATTACTTACATTTGCTAAGAAAAGATTGGGAAGAGTAGAGGAGAGGTTATGTGTTTTATAATGAGCCCAGGTAAGTGCAAAGCCGCCATCAAGAAAGAATGAAAATTCATTATTTATTCCAGCATTACAGATATAAGATGTGTTAAATCCGGTGTAAGGACCAACTGCCCACCACTGTTGGGTGTTGTTTTCTGTAATGGTAAGGGAGGGGAAAGTAGAATTGCTATATTCCACATCAAACGACTGTCTTTCAAAAGCTCCTACAAGTCCTAAAAAAGGCCGTAGCGATAGATAGCGTCCAAGATAAAAACCTTTGCCTAGATCTAGATCGATTCTATTAAACCAATTATTCCAGTTCGCACTAGCTGTATCCATAATCGGATCTAATGATGCAGGAAATAGTGTTGGCGACAAGGTTCCTGAAGCACTCACAGAGGTGAATCTATTGTGTTTATTCCAAAACCAGGTGTATTCAGCCCCTATATCCCAGCCGTCATAATCTAAAAGAAGGTTTGCCCCTGCTTTGAACCCCGAACGTAATTGCCATTCGGGATAAAATACACTTCCTGAACTTGCTGTGCTTGAGAGAACTGAGGGGATATACACATTAGAGAGGGAAACTGCAAGGCCATCTTCTCGAGCAGTCCATAGAGTGTAGGCAACATTGATTGCAAATGTGGTTCCCACCTCTGGCATAGTAAGAGAGAGGGGAAGAAGTGTTGGGATACTTGAAAAAGGCTCGCACTCCTCTGATGCGTTCAGAAGAGAGACACTCATTAAAGCTAGTAGACAGTATCTTCTCATTTAAAATCCAACCTCTGCTTTAAGTGTCAGCCCTTGCATCGAGTAGTTGTTATTCGTATTCATGGTATTCCATAAAGCCATCCGATTATGACCAAACCATGTCTGAATTTCCCAGCCTAATTGAATAAGAAACTCCCACGGGGGGTAGCCAGGGAAGAAAGCTTCAAACCGAACACCAAGTGTTGTCTCTAACATAGCGTCCATGTTCCAAAATGTCCCTTTTCCACTGAAATAGAGTGCATCAGTGTAGGCCATACTTTTTGTAATATAGCGGCCCCAAGGAAGACTAAGTCCGCTATCGACAAAGAAAGACCATTTAAACTCCTCGTCATAGACAAAGAGAAACGCGCTTTTGTATCCTAGATAAGGGCCAATACCCCACCATTTTTGGGTGTTTTGGGCGTTAAATAACCTATCATCGGGAAGATTACTTGCAGTGCGATAAAGAACAGAACAGCTTTGCTTCTCCCAGGCACCTAGAAATCCAAAGAATGGCTTGCAAGAGAAGCGGCGCCCTAAATAACAGTCTCTACCTAAGGTGAGATCGACTCTGTTGAACTTATTGTTCCAGGAAATACCTGCTTGTGCGAATGAATCCGTGAGGTTAGAAGGGAAAAAAGTGGGAAATACAAGATCTGGCGTTACAGCAGACATTGCAAAATTATTGTCTTCGTTTTGAAACCAGGTGTATTCAACTCCTAAATCCCAGCAGTCTTTATCAAGATAAGTGCTTGCACCGATTTTAAATCCAGGTCTTGCATTCCAATTCGGATAAGTCACATTGCCTTGTGGTAAATCAGCTTGTGGTGAGGTGCTCACGCAAGATAAAGCTGTTGCAAGTCCACCTTCTCTGGCTGTCCAAAAAGTGTAAGAGGCATTTACAAAGATATCTGGCTCTTCGGGAAAGCAGTGAACCCCTACAGGAAGACCAATTTCTATTTTATCTCCATAGAGAGAGGCTATACTGAAGAGTAAAGGGAGAAAAATTAGAATACAAGGCCTCCTGTTATGCTCAAGCCGCTTGTGCTGTAGTTAGATTGGGTAAGTGGGGGAGGAAGAGGGGTAAACGCTGTGTTATAATCGAAAAGTTGTAAGTGATTCGGCCAAATTTCTCCGGACCATGCAATTTGTAAGAAAAAATAGGGTAAAGATAGGCGTATTCCCAAGACAAAATCAAACATGGTGCTGATCGCTGGCGATGAGTTTTTGGCATGAATATTGGCATCACTTGTTACTATACCACCTTCTATCGTAGTTTCCTGAAGATTTTTATAGGTTTTAGTTTTCGAGGGGAGGATAGCCATACCGCTTAATAAGACAAAGGAGAGATAATTGATGTAAGGAAGGGGCAAAACAAGTTCCATTCCGGAATAAGGGCCGACAGCCCACCATTTTTGTGTGGTTTGTTCAAGGGTTGTGGTTGTGACAGGGTCGCTAAATAGCGTTGAATCCACATTAAACCATTGCGTTTCAAAAGCGTAAGTTAAGGCGAAGAAAGCAATGGTTGAAAGGCATCCTTTTTGACTTCTGAAAACACCTCCTCGTCCTTCACTATTTGCCCCTTCCACCCTTCCAGGGGTGCAATCTTTAGAGAAAAGAAGGGTAAATCGATTAAAGAAATTGTTCCATTGCCATGCAAAATCTTCAAAAGTGGTGTTTTTGACATTCTGAAAGTTGTTTCCTTTATTATATAAGAGGAAATAGTCAAAATTGACATTCCATGCCGATGGTGTGACAAGGCCGAGTGTAACGTCGTAGGCAGATCTCCACCCCGGCTTAAACATCTCAGCATTCACATCGACTCCTGATACTCCAGGTGTTGATGTTTCAACGAAAACAAGACCAAGTCCTTGTTGCGTAAGTTGCAAATACTGGTAATTGAAACCGGTTAAAAATCCGTAACAATAGGCAGGGGGAGAAAAATTTGTGGGGGGAGGCTTTCGGTTTTCTTTACTTGAAAGCTCTTCTGATCGACCGTTTGCAGATTTAGGAAAGATAGCAATCTTTGGACAGTCAAAGTTAAGCCCGACATTCGATGTGTCTAAACTCTCTGTTGTAGCAATCAAGGTATGCATTGAACCCACCAATAGCACGGCTGTTATTTTGCGATAAAGAGGAATCAAAGAGATTACAAAAGCCATATCTTTTACTGATATGGCTATAAATATATCTTTTTGAGAAGGGGGTCAAGAATTTAAAAAGAAAACCCGACCGTAATCCCTATCCCTTGCACACTAAAGTTAGAGGGGGTTGGGAAAGAAGCTTCTGGCACGATGGTAGGAACGACAGGTTCAGTATCAAATACGTAGTTGAAGAGAAGTAAGTGATTAGGCCACATTTGCCCTCTCCAGTCGACTTGGAAAAAGAGCGGTTTTCCTGGGCTTAAGTTTGTTTGGTAGCGAAGGCTTACGATAAAATCAAACATAGAGCGCACGCTCCAATAAGAGTCGGAAACCTCAGCTTCGAATGTGGGTATTGGTATTAAGGTAGAGTCCATATCCGGAGTGCGGGTGACATTTCTAGAAGCGCTCCAGTGGTTAAGATCGATAGAGGCACCACCGCGAAATAAGAAAAGGAAACTGTCTACAAAAAAGAAGACAAACTCTCCACCTAAATAAGGACCGAAAGCCCACCAACTTTGTTTACTACTCCAATAGTCTTGCTGTGGAACATCTTCTACAGGTTGAATGTAATTAGACTTGAACGTTTGGCTATCGAATGCAGCGACTAAGCCGATAAAGGGGTAAAAAGGGAAACAGCGGCCCATATTGCATGATTTAGACAGGGTGAGATCGATTCTATTAAAAAAGCTGTTCCATAAGAAAGAGATGTCAGTATAAGGAGGCGCGGGAGAAGAGATCGTTTGGGTGTTATTGTCTTTGTTGTAGATCATCGTGTAGCCAAGATCTATAGACCAACCAGGTTCTGTAACCCCGCCGATGTTAAGGCCAAGAGCCGATCTCCAAGGTGATTTGGGATTTACAACATTTGTAGAAGTGGTTTGAAAATCTTCGTTAGTCGATGTTGAAAAAGCAAATGCTAAGCCTTCTTGCATAAGTTGTAAATATTCATAAGTGGCCGATGCATAAAAAGTTGATGCAGGCTCTGGAAGGCCGCTTGGAGGTTTATCCGGGTTTGAGCT
>CAZBHP010000017.1:0-6899 GCA_964491795.1 uncultured bacterium
TTCCGTTATTTGCAGCAGCCGAGCTAAAGGCGTAGAGGATTTCACTAAATCCGTGCGGTCCTGTGTTCCCAAGACCTGCAAGGCCCCACTTCGTAAAGCAGGCCCAGGCTGTAAAGAGGTGGACAATCAAGACGTAAGGGAGGATCGCAAGCATGGTCATTTTGATGTCGTACGATTCAATCTTTTTGCCCAGGTATTCAGGGGTACGGCCGATAATCAAACCAGAGATGAAGATCGTTAGGAACACAAAGAGGAGAACGCTATAGAGCCCAGCTCCAACACCCCCAAAGATCACCTCAGAGAGCTGCATGTTGAGCATGGGGATAAGCCCGCCAATTGGGGTGAGCGAGTCGTGCATACAGTTTACAGCACCGCAAGAGGCGGCGGTTGTTACACAGGCGTACAAAGCAGAGCCAAAGATGCCAAAGCGGGCCTCTTTTCCTTCAAAGTTTCCCCCAACAATCCCAAGGCCACTCCAGGCATGGTTTTCTACCGCTTCAAAGTGGGCACATAAAATAACGCCTCCTACAAACAAAACAGTAAGACCTGCAAGAATGCAGTAGGCGTGCTTCACGTTGCCAACGGTTTTTCCAAAATAGTAAAGTTGTGCGGCGGGGATTAAAAAGATCAGAAAGAGTTGGAGAAAGTTCGCAAAAGGGGTGGGGTTTTCGTAAGGATGGGCTGAATTGACGTTCGTAAACCCGCCGCCATTGGTGCCAAGGAGCTTAATTGCTTGTTGTGAAGCTATAGGACCTTGCAAGATGATTTGTTTTCCCCCTTCTACAGTAGTCGCCTCAACATAAGAGTGGAAGTTCTGAGGCACGCCTGAAATAAGAAAAAGGGTGGCTGAGATCAAAGAGAAGGGGAGAAGGATATATAACGAGATACGGACAAGATCTCTCCAGAAGTTTCCAAGAGTTTTTTTTCCTCTACGGGCTATCCCGCGGACTAATACGGCTGCAACCGCAAGCCCGACTGCTGCAGAGACAAAATTTTGGACAGAGAGCGCGGCCATTTGGGAGAAGTAAGAGAGAGTTGATTCACCCCCATAGCTTTGCCAGTTTGTATTGGTCATAAAGCTCATGGCGGTATTAAAGTTTAGGTGCCAAGAGGGGGCAGCAAATTTTTGCGGGTTTAAAGGGAGGTAAAACTGAAGACCAAGTATAGCTGCCGTAAAAAGAAAAGAGATCAGGCTAAACCCTAGAATACATAAGAGATACTCTTTTCCATGTTGTTCTTTATGAGGATCGACTCGGCAAATGCGGTAGATTAAATTTTCACAAGGTTTGAGGACAGGATCGAGAAAGGTTCTTTCATGAGTCTCAAGGATATCATACAGATAAAGACCCAAAGGTTTTGCAGAGAGGATAATAAGGGCTAAAAAGAGTCCGAGCTGAATAAACTCTTTAAACACCATACGTTATAAGTTCTCCGCCCAAACAATTGTGACAAGAAGATAAATAAGTAAGAGCACGGATAGAAAAAGAAGGAAAATTTGAAAGACTTCCATACTTATGGAGGTCTAGTGATTTTTATCTTTTTATCAACCGTTTTTTTGACGTGCGATTTTTATACAGATAAAAAAGAGAGACAGGAGCAATCATCACAAGGTTGCCGATCCCTATCATAAGCATATAGCTGAAAGGGGAGGCGATTTCTATATGGGAAGGGGGGAAGAAACCCACGAAGATCGTGAGAAGAGAACCAAAAAGTCCAAGAATAGATACAATCCAAATGCCTACATGTTTGCCTGGGATTTTGAATGTATGAGGCCGCTTTTTGATCACATAATGTAAGCGCAACGTGGCCAAAAACATCAGAACATACATGATCATATAAAGTTCAGTGCTGAGTGTGGTTAAAAACCAGTAAAAGGCATTTACACTAGGCACTAAGAAAAATAAGAGACAGAGTAGGCTAACAAAAATAGCTTGAAGGACTAAGATGCGTGAGGCGACTTTGTATTGATTAGTTTTTGCAAGGAAAGGGGGGAGAAACCCATATTGCCCTGCTTGCAAAAGTCCTTTTGCAGGGGAAATCAACCAGTTGATCGTACTTCCTGTGGTTCCTATCACAATAAGAATCAATAAAACGCGGCTTGGCCAATGCAGGTTATAGTTAGAGAAAAAAGTGTCAAAAAACTGCATTACCCCAGAGACTAAATTGATTTCATTTGCAGGGATAACGACCGCAATTGAAAGAGATCCAAGCAGCATAGTGGTAAGGATAATAAAGGCCGAGATAAAGAGTGCTTTAGGGAAATTTCTTTGAGGATCTTTAATATCGCTTACATGGACTCCTGCAAGCTCCATCCCGAGAAAAGAGGACATAATTGCTATCAAAGTTGCCCAGTCTTGGGGGTGAGTAAATGAGGGTAGAAGGCCATTTCCTGTAAAAGAGAATTGAATAGGAGAGCCTTGAAAAATCCATATACCGGCTAAAACTACGATGAGAACCATGGGGAAAATAGTCCCAATCAAGGCGCAGAAACTGTTGATTTTAGCCGAGATCTGAATACCAAAGAGATTAACAAAGGTAAGGCCCCAAAATAAAATAAGGATAAAGGCGATGAGGAAAAGTTTGTTATTTACTATATCGGGATGGATAAGATAGAGGAAGGTTCCCACAATAAAAGAGAGGATGGTCGGATACCAAACCATCGTATTAATCCATTGAAGCCAAATAGCTAACATTCCCATTTTTTCCCCGAAGGCCTCTTTTACCCAATAATAGACCCCCCCTTTATCAGGAAAGAGGGCGGAGAGCTCAGCTGCAGCAAAAGCGACTGGGAGGAGGAATATAATCGCCGCAAATAGGAAGAAAAAAGTGATTTGACTGCCGAAGAGGGCAGAGGCGGGCAGGTTGCGGATGCTGTCGATAGCAGCCACAATTAGGAGGACCAAGGAAAAAAAAGGTATCTTTCTAGGCGTCATTTATAGGGAAAAGAGTAAGGTTGAACCCCTTTTTTCTCAAGGGATATTATTGAGGATGAGCATCTTTTAGTTTTTTTTTAGAAGGCCTTGACAAATAGCTAGATGAGGAGTGGAGTAAAGGGTGACGAGAGAAGGTGTTCGTAAGAATTTAAGATACCTTTAGCTCCTCTGGCAATACTTTAAGTTAAAAGCTTACAATCTTTTACCTTCGGGTAATAAGGTTTAAGTAGTGTTAGCTTAAACACTTTGCATAAGGGCAAAATAGCTATCCAAATTCACGGCGCTTTCCTCGAGTCGCACCAAAATCTACACCTTACGGTTTAGCTCTATTGGTGCGACGCTTTTTTCTCTTTAGAAAACCCATTAATCATATTAGAAAGCTCTTCCATGGGAAGCTTTAATAAATTGTCTTTTAAGGTTTTACCCTCAGCTGGGGTGTAAAGATCCCTTTCTGCTGCTATTTGAATCAGGACTCGATGGAGAGGGGAAGAGGCATCTAAATCAAGGAAATCCCCCCTTCTTCGGATATAGTATTGTGTTGCAAAGTCAAAAGTGTGGTCTTCTAATTGAAAAAGTGCTTTGCGGATAAGCGCAAAGTTTTTGTGGGCATAAGTGTTAAAGGTATTTGAGTAATAGTGAGTTGTATCTCCTTCCCGTTTTGCGAGGAGACATTCGGAGTAGAAGAGAAAAAACTCAAGAAGGTGGGGGTCTTTTTTCGGGTAACCCTCTTTTTGAAACCTTTCAAAAATGGAACTTGGAGAGCTTAAGGTTAAAATAGGGTTTAGCGAGGGGAGAAGGAAAAGATCAAGCAAAAGAGTTTGCTGCTCTTTTGAAAGTTTACTATAGGTTGGAAAGACATCGGGGTGAGTTTTGAGCACTTTTGCTAACAAAGAATGGTTAGGATCTTCACTAATTTCATAAATCCAGGCCTTGCTCTCAAGGTGTTGAGAGTTTTTCACTTCGTCGAGAATAAGGGCAAATTCTAGCACTTCACGCACTTTTTCATTAGAAAGCTTACGTATAGAAAGGACATTCGTTTTAGCAAAGGTTTGTATCTCTTGAAACTCGTTCCATTCCAGTTTTTTGTCTTTTGGTTGCCCTGAAATAAATTCTAAGAAGTCTTCATATTTTCCCTCTAGAAAAAGGGAAAGAGTTTTCAAACCGAAAACGGCGCGATCAAAGCCTGGAGATGGTTTAGTGAAAATTGCTTCCGAAGGAATAGGACTCATGTCAGAAGGAGATTTTTTTGTCCCTAACCAGAGGAGTTCTTCATACTTTTGGATCAGATCTTGGAGGGCTTTAGCATCAGAGGGTGGTGGGCCTGCGATGTGTTTACTATGGATCTCATGACGATCTTCTGTAGCAAAGGAGAAGGCATAGATGGCGAAAAAGAGAGAAAAGAAACTAAGGTAAAGTTTCCAGCTAGGCTTTTTTCTGAATAGGCCAAAAACACAGTAGGCTAGATGCAAACAAAAATTTTTCAATGTCTAAATTTTTTGAAAAAATAATACAGCCCCTAATTTACCCTGTTGCTGATTCCGTAGTCAATCGGTTTTTCTACCTGGATTACCTGGGTTGGTTGCATGATTTTGATATCGTTCTCTTTGAGAAGCGCATAGATTTTGAGAAGAAAATCTTCTAGCATGATTTTATGTAAGGAGTCTCTGGTGATTTTGCTATAGACGGTAATATTAATTTCTAATCCAGCGGTTCCTATGTTTGTAAGGTGAACGAGGTTATTTAGTTTAGGGTCAAGAGATTCGGTGTTTTGGATAAGAAGGCGTAATTTTGCAAGGATCTCTCGTATTTTATTGCTATCTTCATAACGTATGGGGATTACTTGAACGATACGTCGATGGGTCATGTGAGAGGCATTTACAAAGAGGGTAGAGAGAAAAGTGCTATTTGGAATGTAGAGAACTCTTTTATCTTGAAGGCGTAAACGGGTCAATCGCCAGCCAATCTCTTCGATATGACCATCAATTTTGCCATCGATTGTGTAAATCCAATCTCCAATATGGAAGGGTTGGTCAAAGGCGAGGAGAAAACCTCCAAAAATATTGGCTAAGAAATCTTTTACCCCAAAACCAAGAACAATACCACTCAATCCCCCGAAAGCAAGCAATCCGCCCACTTGCACTCCTAAAAGAGGCAAAAGGAGAAGAAGGGTAGAAATGATAATAATAATCGATCCAGTCCTTCCTATCAGAAGGATCGTGGTCTCATCTTTTTCTTTTGTCCGCCTTAGATGTTTTTGCATCTCATCAAGGCTGATCCAAAAAGTCCACGCTAAGAAGACGACAAAAAGCGACTGTTCTAATCGTGCAAGGGGAAGAAGGGGGAGGTGGACAAAGTTTTTGAGATACGTGTAGCAAAAAGCAAGGAGTATGGCGATCCAGAGTAGGTATTTTAAAGGGCCATAAAGAATACGCAAGATAGTTGCTTTAAAGCTCCACAGACGAGCTGTATCGTCTTGCTTATTGAAGCGCCTATACATAGCATTAATCCCCATATGGGTCATAAAAAGAGCAGAGGCGAGCAGGACTAAATAGATTAAAGCTTTAAGCATAACTTCAGTATACAGGATATCATGATTTTATGAAGAGAGTTTATACCCCCAAGATGATTCAAAGAACCTCCTTCTGAAGAACTGGCAATTACCCACAACTCGACTTTGCACATTTCCATATTGGCTTTTAAGAAAGAATAAAAGAAATTAAACGCAAAGACGCTAAGGCTCAAAGAAGAGCATAAATAGAAGAACCTTTTCTGAAGAATCCCTCCTAACCTGAGTTTTGGGTTTCTACTGTTTCTTTGCGGCTTAGAGTCTTTGCGTTTAATCTATATTTATGAAAAGATCTTGAAATGTCCAAGGTCGAGGGCGTCTCTGTCAGTTTACACTGCCAGAGAGGCTAAGAAATAGAAAGAGGTCTAATCTATTTCTAGGCGCTTCTTTGCGCCTTTGTGTTTAATTTCTTTTAGGTTACTTGGGTTTTGAAAGACGATCTCTTTGAGTTTTTTCAAAATGCTCTTTAAGGCTACTGAATTGATTAATGAGGATTTGAAAGTCGTGTTTGCGCAGCGCAAGGACTTCACAATCTTCTAAGCAACGAACAGTTGCAAGGCGTCTTCTTTCATTTAAGAGAGCCATTTCTCCAAAAAAGTCCCCTTTTTCTAAAACGGTAATTTGAGTGAGCCCTTTTTCAGAGCTATCAAGAACCTCTACTTTTCCACTTTGAATGATATAGAGGAAATTCCCTATATCTCCTTTGTGAAAAATGGTTTCCCCTTTGGCGTAGAAAAGATGGGTAATTCCCGCCGGATATTCTGTTTTTAGTTGCACAGACTCTTGGGGGATTATCATATCGAGAAGCCAAGAGATGCCAACCCGGATTTTCCTCTGAAACTTAGGAAGCTTTACCCAATAGACAAAACGCCAAAAGAGCCAAGCCAAGAAACCAGAGAATTTAATGCCCCCAAAAAGCTCAGCTGCAGCTTTTCTGTGTCCAAGGGAGAGGAGCATGCCATAACCTTTGAAGGTAAAAGATTTCGGAGGTTTATTGTGCAATGAGGCCCAAATGTTATAGGCGACGCATTTGGCTTGTCTTACCGCAAATTGTGCAGTTAGAGGGCAGTATTTTAAAGCTGTTTCAGCGGGGACAGCTGCACAGTCTCCAAGGGCCCAAATGTTTTTCGTCCCTTGTGCAAGCATAGTTTTATCCGTTTCTATTCGATCTTTTACTTTTTTTAAGGGAAGGGCTTCGATAAGGGGATTACAAGTGGGGGGAACTGTAGAAATAACGGTGCTAGCTAAAATCCGTTCGTCATTTTCTAAAATAGCTTCATGAGGGGTGGCAGAAAGTAGGTGTTTATTAAAGAGTATCTCAATGCCCCGTTTTTCCAAAATTTCTCCGGCATAAATGCCTAAAGATGGGCTAAGTTCTTTATGAGCAAGTCTCTCTCCAC
>CAZBHP010000017.1:6909-15833 GCA_964491795.1 uncultured bacterium
TTTTTCTTTTTTGTTTTTTACTAAGGCGGCGTACTAGATCGTTGATTTCAGCAGCAATTTCTACCCCCGAAAATCCACCCCCGCCTACTACAAAGGTCAAAAGCTGTTTTCTAACTATAGGATCTTCTTCAGTTGCAGCGGTTTCTACAACATCAATAATGCGATTACGTAGTTTAAAGGCATCAGAGAGGTTTTTGAAGGGGAGGGCATGTTCGTGTAAACCGCCGCTGCTATTGCGAAAGTCGGTGACGTTACCTAACGCAAGCACCAGAATATCATAGGGCAAAAGAAGATCTGTGTGGTTGAAATTAGGTGACAAAGTAACTGTTTGTCCTTGGATGTCAATTTCTGAAATCTCTCTTACATAAATAGTTGTGTATTTTAAAAGACTTGCAAGCGAGCTTATCGAATCCAAAGTGCCGAGAGAGCCCCCAACTACTTCAGCCAACATAGGTTGAAAAGTGAGATAGTTTTCGCGATTCACTAAGACAAGTTCATACTTATCTTTCTCTTTTTTAAAGAGTTTTTCCAAATGGCGGGCAGTATATATTCCTGCAAACCCACCGCCCAGGATTACAATTCGTTTTTTCATCTGACTTTGTTTAACTATAAACAGGGTACAAAAGACAAATTATAAATGTGGTATATTTATAATTAAAAAATAACCAAATTATTAATAAAAATGTATTTTGAGATAATACTTCTCTTTTCACCTCTCTGGTGGTGCTGTTTTTTAGGAACCTTAGGAATCATCGTAGCTCTTTTGGTTTTAGGGTTTTTTATACCTAAAAAGTTACGAGAAATAATTACGATTTCTTTAGGAAGCTACCTTCTCTTTGATATCTTTTTTCGCCAGTACTATCTCTATAAGATGGGTTTATGGAATATCTCTTATTCGCTTCCCTTTGACTTTTGCAGTATTATGCAAACTTTTTGCGCTTTTGCTCTCCTCAAACGATGGCAATGGTTTTACGAAATCACCCTTTTTATTGGAATCGCAGGGCCTCTTCAAGCTCTTATCACACCTGCCTTTGTCCACGGGATGGAGGGGTACTCTTTTTACGCTTACTTTATCATCCATGCAGCAGATGTCTTCTCTCCTCTCTTTTTAACCCTTCACTTTGGCATGAAGCCGCGTACACGGATGTGGTGGAGAGGGCCTTTAAGTTTTTTCCCTATAGTGATGATGGTTGGGTGCTTTAATCGCCTCGTACAGGGAAATTACATGTTTCTATCTGATCGGCCTCAATTGCAACACCCGGCTATCCTCTTTGAGTGGCCTTATTATCTGATGCTTTGGACCGTACTTTTCTTTCTAACCAGCTTTGGAATCTCTAGAATTTTCCGTTTGTCAGAAAAAGAGAGGGAGATTGGTCTTCCCGAAGTAGATCTAAACTTAGAAAAAGACCTCGAATAACCGTTTGTTAGAGAGCTTCCTGGTCTATGGAGAGAATTTCTTTTTTCTTCCAGCTTCCATAGAGAAATCGAGCATATACGAGAAGACACGAGATGAAAGCGTAAAGGACCCAGATGAAAAAAGAGTAAGAAACGTCAAGCTTGTTTACTACGATAAAGAAGTAGGTGGGGACAAGAAGAATAAGCCACACGGTCAAAGCACCTGTTGTTAAAAGGAAAAGAGTGTCTCCCGCAGCTGTTAGAATTCCATTCAAAAGCCAACGAATTTTCTCGAACAACAGATAAAAGAGCATAAAAATAAGTCCGAGGCGGATAGAACTTTTAGCTTGAGCAAGCTCTACAGAAGAGAGTAAAACTTGCTTGTCTTCCTGGGCAAAGAACCAGGTGATTAGTGGCTCTGGATAAATGACTAGGAAAAATGAGGCGACAACAAGAAAAATAAGGGTGAGTTTTACTCCGGAAATAAAGACCTCTTGAGCTTTTTGTGGCTCGCCAGCCCCAATAAAATTGCCGGTCATAGCGATCGTTCCCTTCTCAAGCCCCATCCCAAAAAAGAGAAAGAGGAGAAGGATGCTTTGGCAGATACTGGCTACAAAGATGTGGAAAGGGCTTGTCATAGCCATAAAGTGGTAAAAAAGAGACCAACCTAAAAGTTCAAAAGAGACAAAAACAGCGGGAGGAAGCCCAATTTTAAGGGTTTTTAAGAGAAGGGGAAAATTAAGAGCAAAATTGTTCGTGTTGTAGTTTTCTCGGTTTTTTTTGCTCAAAAATACAACAAGCAATATAACCGCTTGGATAGTAATCCCGATGCCTGTTGCAATTCCGGCTCCTTTAATTCCTAAGGGGGGGAACAGCCCCTCTACTCCAAAGATAAGGAGGGCGTCGAGACCTATATTAATCACATTTCCTAAAACAGCAACCCATTGAATAATTGCCACTTTCCCTCTGCCCACAAAAAAACCACTGATGGCAGGGACAAGCGACATAAAAGGGGCAAAAAAAGTAAGCATTTGGAAGAAAATATACTCACCACTACGAGTTACTGGGTCGTAAATCCAAGCCGCTCCCCAAAGGGCAACGGGAATAAAGAAGAGATAAGAAGCAAGGCAAAACCAGATCATCTGCCATACTGGAGAGCCTAATTCTTTATATCGTCCAGCGCCGTTAAATTGGGCTACGAATACCTCTGACATAGAAGCCATAGTGATCCAGCCGAGGGTAAAACACCAAGAAAGAGTGCCTGCTTGGACAGCTGCACTGAGCATATCAGGGGAGTAGCGGGAAAGAAAAAGACGATCCACAAAGATCATGAACATTGCGGAAAAAAAGCTCACCATCATGGGATAGGAGATGCGCCATAGTTCGGAGACTGTCCCTTTTTTCATAAGATTGTCCAATCCTCAAGGCCCTCTTTTTTAGGAGGGAACCTAAGCCCTTTGTAGCAGGGGGTCTTATACCTATGGTAGTCCAAATAAACTCAATTAGGCAAGGTATTCAGTAGGTCTAATTTTTTTCATGGAATTAAAATACTCTTTTCGGTTACTATCAGTATCCTTTTTCTGGGGGTTTAGCTCAGTTGGTAGAGCGTCTGATTTGCATTCAGAAGGTCAGGAGTTCGACTCTCCTAACCTCCACACTTTTAGCGGGTATAGCTCAGTTGGTTAGAGCGCAACACTGATAATGTCGAGGTCCCAAGTTCAAGTCTTGGTATCCGCACACTCTTATACCGAAAGTAATTCAAAAACTTCTTAAATTATCCCTAAATTCACTTAAGTGCCGGTTTTTTTTATTCTAGTTGATCGGCATGATCTTTGTTATTATTAAAATAAATTGAATTAATTAATGTAATTATGCTGGTTGTGTTATTATGAGATACAAGCTGGTTTTAGGTTTTATTGCAGCACTCCTTATTGGGGTGGTAGTTTTTCTCTCCCTCTGCCACCATCAACAGGAACAGGCACCTTTAGATCAAATATGCAACCCTTTTTCTCCTAAAGTGTCTAAAGAAGATGGAGAAAGGATTCAGACTTTGATCTCTACTATAGCTCATTCATCTTACACCTCCCTTCTCTTTAAACAAGGAGATTTAAGGAGAATTGGAGACACTTTAGATCGTAACCTCGCCCCTTTTGTCTTTTTAGGATATATTTTTTCAGATCCTCAACTTACCCAGGATATGAAGCTTATCCAAAAAAGCTCTATGAAGTACGACAACTTTGTGAAAGGGGTGCAGAAAAATCTTGTACAGGTCTATAGAGAAGGTTGTCTTTATCAGATCGCTAAGGGATTTAGTGCTCATATCCATAGAGATCCCGAGGCGATCAATCAGATTCTTAAACAGGCGATTGAAAGTGCAGAAGGGGGGAATAATTCCAAAGCTTTCCGCATTTTTATTGACTATCTCATTAAAACTTCATAAGCATTTGAAGTTTAAAAGGCTCTATTCCAAACCCTATCCTCGATTCTGAAGATTCTACAAGTGTCCCACGAATGGCTTGCTCTACTTGCTGATGAATTTTTTTAGAACGAAAATTTATATCTTTTTCGAGGTCAGGACCTTGCGAAGAAGTAAGGGCGGAGGCGGGGGTGAGGAGAAGAATCAAAGATAAATTCACATTTGCCCGCTCTCTTCAAAGTTTTTTTGATAGGTTCGTTTTTTTGGATTGATCCTTTCTTGCAGTTTCGCTTGGAATTTGACCTCCTCCATAATTGCCCGTATTTTTTTGGTGAGATCGGGGGAGGCTGGCTCTTTGTATTTTGATGGTTTTTTATTGGAGGATTCGTCCATAATATTATCTATTATGATTCCATTTGATAAAGTCAATTGTGCAGATCGATATACCCAAGTGATTTCAAAAGGTGGGTTTTTTAGCGAAGCGGACGCTCAAAATTTAAAGCAGGCAGAGCTGGCCTGGAGGCGAGCCCCTGTTATAAAGGGGCCCAAACAGAGAAAAGCCGGAGGCTTTTCGAATTTGGGAGGGGCGAGTCGAGAGGGCTTTAAATTTGGAGATGTCAGCGAGGCTAAAATGCCAAGTTTTGAATCACCTTGGGTATACCCATTGGTCGTTGGTACAAAAATATTTAAAAAAAACAGAGGCGTTGTTATATTCAAGCAAGCTCAAACTTTTTTAGATACTCAAGTGATTTCAACAGTTGGATGTTTTGGTCGTGAAACTAAAACAACCGGTTTTGAATCGTCTTGGGTATGTGAGAGCGAAATATACACGCCGTTTGCTTAGGTGTTTGGTCTATCTATGATTAGGAAACTTGCTCTTTTTATATTCAGAGGTCTTTTTAAAGCTTTCTTAGCTGTTCGCTACCGTATAGAGGTGCGTGGTAAAGAGGTGTTTAATGACCCAAGACTCCAGGGAAAAGGGGTTCTCGTTCTCCCCAATCACACGGCTGAAATTGAGCCTTTTATGATGATGTTGGAGATCGATTCTAAGTTTAATTTACGCCCGCTTGTATTAGAAAAATTCTACTACTATCCTTTAGCCTCATTTTTTATGAAACTCATACGGGCAAAGCCGGTTCCTGAATTTGAGAGGGCTGTAAATCAATTCAAGCTCAAAAATGCAGAAAAGCTTTTTCAGGAAGTGGTAGATGATCTCAAAAAAGGGGAGCACATCCTTTTGTATCCTTCTTCTGGGCTTAAACAAACTGCACACGAGCTAGTAGGAGGAAGATCTCTTGCTTATCAGACAATTCAAAATGCTCCTGAAACGGAGATAATCCTTGCCCGTGTAACAGGTCTTTGGGGATCGCTTTTTTCTAAAGCATATACCCAGGAAACACCCGATTTTTGGAAAGTTTTCTTACGAGGTGTTTTGATTATCCTTAAAAATGGGATCTTTTTTGCTCCGCGGCGAAAAGTGGTCATCGAGTTTTCTTTTCCTGATTCCAAGTTTCCAAAACAGGGGACGAAAATGGAGTTTAACAGAGCTCTTGAAAACTTTTACAATCAATATCCTACAGCAGACGAGCGTCGGTTAGACAAAGAACCCTTAAATCAAGTGCCTTACTATTTTTGGTCTAAATCGGTTCCTGATGCTCTTATAAGACGGAAAAAAAACCCCCATTACGAAGAGTTTTCTGTTCCGAAAGCTGTAAAGCAAGACATTCTTTATCAGCTCTCAGAGCTTTCTGGAAGACCTGTCAATGACATTCAAGAGTCTGATGATTTAATCTACGACTTAGGTCTTGATTCCTTAAACATCGTCTCTCTTTTCGTCTATCTAGACACCAATTATCAGTTAGAAAAGGGTGTAGAGCCTGGTGAATTAGCTACAGTGCAAGATCTTTTTGCGGCTGCTATGCACATGAAAAAGGGGCAACGGAAAGAGGAGATCCATAAAAAAGAGATCAACTCTTCTTGGCCCGATGCAAGTAAAAAAAGGCCTCTCCCTCAATATGGCGCAGGTCAAAGTATTCCTGAAGCTTTTCTAAATGTGACAAAGCGGCTAAACAACTTCTCTGCCGTGACAGATGCAAGAATGGGCGTAGTCACTTATAAAGGATTAAGGCAGGCTGCAGTTGTATTAGCCAGAAAAATTAAAGAGATGGACGGCGAGTATATTGGAGTAATGCTCCCTTCTACTATTGGCGTTTACGTGATTATTTTAGCTATTCAATTAGCCGGAAAGATACCTGTGCCGCTTAACTGGACAATTGGCTCTTTCTTTATGAATCATGCGATTCGGTTACTCGATATCAAATCGGTAATTAGTTCAGAGAAGTTTTTGCAAAAATTAGACCACGTCGATCTTGGAGATGCCTACGATAAGCTCGTTTTAATTGAAAATATTCGAGGAGAGCTAACTCTAAAAGATAAAATTTTAGGTGCGCTTCTCGCAAAGAGAAAAACTGCAACTATTATACAGAAGTTAAATCCTAAAGGATTTAAAGAAGATGATGTTGCGATTGTCTTATTTACTAGTGGGACCACAGCGCTTCCAAAAGCAGTGCCGCTTACACACCGCAATATTATGACAAACCAAAAAGCCTCATCAGAGGCTTTTGAAATGCATCGAGATGATGTCATTTTGGTCGTTCTGCCGCCGTTTCACGTTTTTGGATTACATGTCGGATTGCTTGGGCCTCTTTTGGGCCTCCGGGCAGTTTACTCTCCAGATCCTTTGGATGGAGCCGAAATTGCGCGAGAGATCCTCAAATGGCATATCACAGTGAATGTGATGGCACCAACTTTTTTCTCCAATCTTTTTAGATCGGCTAACTTAAGTCAGCTTAAGTCGTTAAGGGTTTGTGTTTCAGGAGCCGAAAAAGCGCCTCAATCGCTAATTAACTTTATCAATAAACTAGGCGATGCCTCTTTCTTGGAAGGGTATGGTCTTACAGAGACCTCTCCTGTAATCTCAATGAATAGACCGCATGAGAAAAACAAAGGGGTTGGTAAGGTTCTTTCTTGTGTAGAGCTTGTTGTGATTGATCCAACCGGTGGGACTAAATTGGGCGCTCATCAAATTGGGGAGATCTGCGTAAGAGGGCCTTGCACTTTTGAAGGGTATTATAAGCACGACAACAAAGATGTTTTTGTTGAGGTAGATGGTAAAAAATACTACCGCACTGGTGATTTAGGGTATGTCGATGAAGACAACTACCTTTATCTCCAGGGCCGATTAAAGCTTAGCTTTAAACGGGGTGGCGAGATGATCAATGTCGTTGCTGTAGAGACGGCTCTTTTTGCAGAGACAAAGAGAAAAGGGTGGATCCCAGAAGATATTAGTAGATCTCCTTTTGCATGTGTCCCTAAAGAAGTGCCTAATCAGAGCACCAAACTTGTTTTATTTAGTGAAGTGGATATCGCTTTAGACCAGGTCAATTCCGCTCTTCTAGAGATGGGTTTTTCTAGACTTTATAAAGTAAATGAAGTGATTGTCGTCTCAGAAATTCCCTATCTAAAATCGGGTAAAGTCTGTTATAGCAAACTTTTTGACACTGTGAACAAGCAAACATGCTAAAAATTTTCGACACGAAAACAAGAAAGCAAGAGATCCTTCGCCCAGAGACGGGTAATCTTCTACGCATGTATACATGTGGGCCGACTTTATATAATTTCGCCCACATTGGAAACCTTCGTACGTATGTCTTTGAAGATCTTTTAAGACGCGCTATTCGGTATTTTGGCATGGAAGTGATGCAGGTGATGAACCTGACAGACATCGATGACAAGACCATTCGAGGGGCTTTACAAGAAAAAGTTGCCTTAAAAACTTTCACTAAAAGATATGGCGAGGCGTTTTTTGAAGATTTAAAAACCTTGCGCATCCAAAGGGCTGAAAAATACACAGCTGCTACCGATCACCTCAAAGAGATGATCGCTATGATTGAAGGTTTGATCGAGAAAAATGTGGCTTATGTAGGAGAGGATGGAAATGTTTTTTTCCGCATCAGCGCATTTCCAACCTATGGCGAGCTTTCTCACTTAAACCTGCAAGATCTAAAAGTAGGGGCGTCTAAGAGAGTTAAAAACGATGAATACGATAAAGAAAACCTCTCTGATTTCGTTTTATGGAAAGCTTACGAACCCGAAAGAGACGGCGATATTTATTGGGAGTCTCCTTGGGGCAAAGGAAGACCTGGTTGGCATATAGAATGTTCTGCCATGGCGATCGCTCATTTAGGAGAGACAATAGATCTTCATGTGGGAGGTGTAGATAACATTTTCCCTCACCATGAAAATGAGATTGCCCAATCAGAGGCCTATAGTGGTAAGACGTTTGCAAGGCACTGGATGCATTCTGCCCATTTGATTGTCGATGGGAGAAAAATGTCTAAAAGCCTTGGAAATTTTTTCACTTTGCGTGATCTTTTAGAAAAAGGGTATTCGGGGCGGGAAGTCCGTTTTCTTCTCCTCTCTACCCATTACCGCAAAGAGCTCAATTTTACATTTGATGGATTAGAGAGTGCAAGACACTCGCTTCGTAGAATAGATGATTTCTTAGAGCGCCTGAAAGAAACCGGTGGTGAAGAGAGTAACCACTCTACATTTCTTAGCGAAGCTCATAGAAAATTTGATGAAGCACTCTCCGAGGACTTAAATATTTCTGAGGCTTTAGGGGTCATCTTTTCCTTTATACGAGAAGCAAATACTCTTATGGATCAGGGACGTCTTTCTCTCGGTGAAAGAGAGGCTATCCGCGCCCTTTTCATTCAATTCGATACTGTCTTAGACCTTTTTACCAAAGAGAGTTTCTCTGTTCCAGAGATTGTTAAAACCCTTGCGAAAAAACGGGAAAAAGCTCGCACAGACAAAGACTTTGCGCTTGCAGATCAGCTGCGCAAAGAAATAGCCTCCCACGGTTTTCTAGTAGAAGACTCATCTGCAGGCACTGTTTTTAAAAAGAAATAACGAGACTAACACACCTATGAGCACACCTGACTATTTTTCCTTTGATGAATACAAGACAAGACTTGCAAAGCTTGCAGAAATTCGGGCGCTCGGGGTCGATCCTTATCCACACTCTTTTTGCCCAAGCCATGAAATAAAA
>CAZBHP010000018.1:0-15600 GCA_964491795.1 uncultured bacterium
AGAGAAAGAAGGGAAGATCTATCTTTTACCACACCTCTGGCCTTCGCTTCCCTCAGGAAGGATCCTTTCTTTACAAAGTAGCTATGGAGAGATAGATATAGAGTGGACAAAGAAGAAGCTGCGCCGTGTCCATCTTCGAGCTGTAAAAAGTGGAGAAATCTCTTTTGTGTGGCCTAAAGAGATCGCCTCTTACCGCCTAAAGCGGCATGTGAAAGAAAGAGGGATGACTTACACGCGCGAAAACACTATTATTGTCCAAGCGGGGCATGCATATCTACTTGATCGATTTGAGCGATAGGCTCCTCTTTTTCATAAACGAGTATTGCAGCGGTAGAGGCTTTTTCTAAAAACTCTGCCTCAGAAATTGCTCTTGGGGTCGCATCGTCATTGGTATAGGTATAATAAAAACGGCCATCAGTCCCTTGAACTCTTGTGAATGCAACATAGTGGCCTCTAATCGGAGATCCGATATGAAAGACAAAGCTTTTTAATCCATACCGAGTAGGAGGATCTGTAGGCATAGTAACAGTAGCAAGCGAATTGATGTCGATTGGGTCTCTTAAATGATCGTGAGCACGGGTAACTTCTAAATAAAGTAGAGGAGGAGCTCCCAAGAGTTGTTGTCGTTCTATTCTTGGGGGAGTTTCTGTAACTGACTGACTCCAGTTTTCTAATAGCTCTCCCATCCCAATATTAGGGCGGTTACTATACAGCGTTAGGATGCAAGTATGACTTACCCCTTCTCCTGTTCTCTCTCCTCCGCCTACAGGCTCACTCCACGTTTGGTACGGCACAATGATTCCTTGAGTTGTAAGCCTTTCATTGATTACTGCATGATTGAGTAAATCTCGAAAAAACTCACTCGCGGAATGCTGGCCTGTGCCGGCGAACTGTGGAAACAAGGTTCGTAACTCATTGACCCTTTGACAGGTTCTTCCACCTCTTTGTGCTCGTCTATATTCACGAATAAAGCGCCGGATAGGGCGCAGAGGTTTTGATTCAGCCCTACCTTGTTGCTCTTCAAGTGCTGAGGATTGTCGTAGAACCTCTATTAAATCTGGGTTTGTTAAAATCAAAGCTTGACAAGCAGCCGCTAGAAAACAGGTGTTTCCTTGTTGATCGATCCCTACAGGACAATTTTCCTGGGCGATAGGAGGGCTTTCAACAGGGGGCCCAAATAAAAACTCATCGATCTTTGTAAAAATATTCTTTATAAACTGGAAGGTTTTCTTTGCAAAATCGACGATCTTAGTCAAAAGGAAATTTTTAAAATTGACAGCCCGGGTCCAAAGACGGGCAGGAAGGCTTACAGCCGGCGAAGGTGGAGGAAGTGGAGGAAGAGCAGGGGGCTGAGAGGAGCCTACGGCAGAAGTCATGGTAAATACCTTAATAATTATAAATCGGTAATTTATTATATAATCATTAGGCTCATTGAGCAATAGTTAAAATATTTAATTTAAATTTTCGATGAGAGAGTCCCAATACTCTTTCATTTCATCAGAAAGATAGTGTTTGAAGACTTCTAAATCAAAGGTCCGATCGGGATATTCGGTGTCGATAAAAGCAAACTTTTTGTCTTTGGTATAGGGGATGTTTTTTAATAGACCCGTCGAAGCACACCCTCCCTTCACAATCCGCAGGAATTCTTGAAGATGTTGGGGAGTGATCTTTGTTTTCCAAGCGACTTTACTTTCAGAAAGGGTGCAAATATTCATATCGGTTGCAAGGAGAACAAAAAGGGGATGTTCGGGAGTTGAAAAGGGGAGTTCATAGAGCCACTTATCTGCCACTGTGAAGTGCTGTATCCGATAGCGTTTGATGAGACTTTTGATTTTTAAAGCACCGATAATCCGATTGCGAAGTGTTTGTAAGTTACTATGAGCTATTTCTTGTGATGTCGAGTTTAAATAGGCTTTGATGACATAACCTTTGAGGAGAGGGTGTGTTGCAACTAATAAAATGCGGTCTTTTTTCAAACATAGCACTTCAAATCCGGCGTCATGAAAAGACTTCAAATCTTGAAAAGATCCCCTTGAAAAAATTTTCTCCATCCGGAAGTAGACAGGATGAGTTGGAGGCAGAAGATAAGATTTGTTGTTTTCTTCTCCAAACAGCAAAAAGTTGTAGAGGAAAATCAGTAAAAAGAATCTCATCTTTGATATAGATCTAAAAACGGCCTCCAATACCAAGACCTGCGGAGAGACCACTTGTATTAGCAACATGACCTACAGAGAGAGGATTGTGCTCTTTGCTAAAAGAGATTTCCATATAGGAATAATCGATAAAAAGATCGACATAGACATGAGATTTGATGTCTATCAAAATCCCCGATTTAAAAGAGCCGCCAATTCCCCACTTATTGCGGGCATCTGCGGCGTAGGGAGCATCATTTTTTATGCGCAAAAATTCACCAAGAATTCCGGCTCCCAGGTAAATATAAGCAGGGCTTTTCGCACAGCAACCATCGGGATAATAAAAGAGGGGAAATAAGTATTTCAAACCTATGCTGACAGGGTAAAAGTCAACAGATGTGTGGTAATGATCAGAAGGAGTGGATCCTGATTGCGTAAAATAGCCTAAGTTTACCCAAGGGTAGAGCATTTTGTAAACTTGTGTGCTGAACTCAAGGCCATAGAGAGGTCCGCCTGAGCCGTAGGTTTCTCGAAAGACTGCATTTGTGGGATAATAATAAGAAACTTTCCCTTCAATGCGGCTCTCGCCACCACCCATCACAGCCGCTAGTATAATCAAAAGAGTTGCTATCATAAAATTGACAAATTCTACCAGTTTAACTTAATGTACGTTTCATGTTTCAAAAACTAGCTTTGGGCTTTTGCTTTAACTACAGCATAAGAGATTAGGATAGATCATGCAAGAAACGATTTGTTTAGAGAGTCATGTCGAGCTCTTATCTCAAGGGCGACATCTAGATCCTCACAGTGTTTTGGGAATCCATAAAATTTCTGAAGAGGAAAAAGTCATCCGCTTGTGGGCTCCTTCTAAACGAGATCTTTTGTTTGAATGCCAAGGAGAAATTGTTCGAGCGCGTTTAATCGATGAATCGGGGCTTTTTGTCTATCATGTAAATCACACCATAGAGAAGACCGATTATCGAGTTATCCATCCAAGTGGGGTCATAGGGCACGATCCGTATTCGTTTGCCTCCACGATTTCTTTGGTAGATTGCCATCTTTTCAATCAAGGGATTCATTACACTCTCTACGATGTTTTAGGCTCTCATGTGAAGGAAATAGAGGGTATTGAGGGGGTCCAGTTTGCTGTGTGGGCACCAAATGCCACAAGAGTATCGCTTGTAGGAGATTTCAACTACTGGAAAGAATTTATCCATCCGATGCGTAAGATTCATGAGAGTGGAATTTTTGAGATCTTTATCCCAGGTATCAAAGCTGGGATGAAGTATAAATATGCAATTCGCAATAAAGACGGTTGGGTCTCCTTTAAGACAGATCTTTTTGCTAATGAATTTGAACTAAGACCACAAAATGCTGCGATTGTCTCACCTAATCATCAAGAGTTTTTCTGGAGAGATGGGGAGTGGTTAGATGAGAGAAAGCGTAAGCAGCCTCTTGATCTGCCCATGAACGTTTATGAAATGCATTTAGGGTCGTGGAAAAAAAAGAAGGGGCAGTTTTACAACTATAAAGAGATTGCCCCTCTTATTGTCCCTTATCTGAAAGAAATGGGCTACACCCATTTGGAAATTATGCCTGTTACAGAGCATCCATTAGATGAGTCATGGGGCTATCAGACAACCGGATATTTTGCCCCGACAAGTCGCTATGGAACAATGGAAGATTTTCAGTATTTCATAAATCACCTTCATATGCATCACATAGGTGTTATTCTCGATTGGTCTCCTGGGCATTTCCCAAAAGATGGCTTTGCTCTTCATTACTACGATGGGACAGCACAATACGAAAGAGATCATCACGTCATGGGAAACCACCCTCAGTGGGGGACGAATATATATGACTATGCAAATAAAAAAGTGACCAATTTCCTGATTAGCAGCGCCCTTTTTTGGTTAGAGAAGATGCATATTGATGCAATACGTGTCGATGCAGTGCAGTCGATGCTCTTTCTAGATTACGGAAGAGAGTGGAGCTACTTTGAGCCTAACTGTCATGGGGGTAAAGAGAATCTCGATGCTATTGAATTTCTTAAGCATCTCAACTCAATTGTCCACCAAAAATTCCCAGGTGTTTTGATGATTGCAGAAGACGCATCGATTTATAGAGGGATCACCAAGCCTTTGGAATGGGGCGGTCTCGGTTTTGATCTTAAGTGGAATATTGGTTGGATGCACGATACCTTAAGTTTTATCAAACGCGATCCTATTTATCGTAAATACCACCACCAAGATCTTCTAAGAAGCTATGAACTCATTTTCCAAGAAAGATATATTCTCCCTATTTCTCATGATGAAGTGGTCCATGGAAAGAAAAGTCTTCTTCATAAAATGCCAGGGGATCATTACCAGCAATTTGCCCATATGCGCCTTTATTACAGTGCAACTTTTTGTCACCCAGGTAAAAAGCTTTTCTTTATGGGGATCGAAATTGGGCAAGAAAACGAGTGGTGGTCAGCAGAAGAGCTGCATTGGTATCATTTAGAAGACCATATGCATATTAAATGGAAAAGGTTTGTACGCGATGTGAACCATTTCTACTTGAAACACCCCTCTCTCTGGCAGATCGATTTTCATCATAAAGGATTTCAGTGGATCGACAATCGAGATGAGGAAAACTCTGTAATCTCTTTCTTTAGAAGGGGGGTAGAAGAGGAGCTTATCTGCGTCCACAACTTCACTCCAAACTATATTCCAGAGTATGTGATCAAACTCAAAAATCTTAAAGAGATCCATGAAGTCTTTAACTCTGATGAAGAAAAATACGGCGGTAGCGGCCATGTCAATCGGACGATTCGTATTTTGCCAGATAACTCAGGGTTTGTTGTTAAAATGCCACCTCTTGCTACGATGATTTTTACTGCGACTCATCATCTATGAGATTTTTTTTAGCCTTTCTTCTTCTAGCGGCTAGACATCTTACTGCTGTAGAGCCGTATAGTGGAGATGGCTATAAATCTCCTTGGCTTACAGGTCCACTTTTAGCGCCTTTAGGAGAAGTGGTAAAGCTCGGCTCTTTTACCGTTAATACGTGTATCTTTGCAAATGTGAATACCGGCCGCTATAACGGCCATTGGCACTATTTTAGCGGCTCTAATTTCTATAATGTAAACCCAGCTCTTTTCATGACATTTGGGTTAACTGATTGGCTCGATATACAGATTAATCCACAAATGCAGTGGAATAGTACGAAAAATCAGTCATCGGCCCATTTTGGGGATTTGCCGATCGGTTTTGATTGCGAACTTCTCAATAGGTGTGCTTATTCGGGTATACCTGGGATTAAGTTCAGTGTTGTGGAAACCTTTCCAACCGGTAAATACCAAAACTTAGCTCCACATAAGTATGGCACTGACAAAGGAGGTTTTGGAACCTATGCTACAGAGATAGGGATTGTTTTCTATCAGTTGTGTCAGCTTAGAAATCGACATTTTCTAAGTAACTTTTTAAGTTTCTCCTACACGATAAACACTCCCGTTCATGTCAAAGGCTTCAATGCTTATGGTGGAGGGTATGGAACAGATGGCAAGGTTTACCCTGGAAATGTTTTTAATGCCCTATTTAGCTTTGAATACACATTTAATCAACATTGGGTGTTTGCTATGGATAATCTCTATATTCATTGCCAGAAAACCCGGTTTTCTGGCGAAGTAGGCACTATCATTGCCAATCGTAATAATGTTATTAACCACTCTGCTACCATGTCTGCCCCTTCTTCTGACCAGATCAGTTTTGCCCCTGCTCTAGAATATAATTTTAATGAAGATTTTGGTATTATCGGAGGTATTTGGTTTTCTCTCTGGGGGAGAAATACCACGGCTTTTATAAGTGGTGTGGTTGAAATTGACTATTCGTATTAGACCTCTTTCTAAGCCTGCTTTGCCTGGAAAAACCAAAGATTTTCATGGCAAATTTTTAGAATCCACATTTGTGGATTCGGGTAGAGGAGACGAGGCGACTTGAAAAAGTCACTAAGATGACGACACAAAAATTGGACAGAAAAGATTGGGTTTTAACAGACAAATGAGGTTTCGAAAGAGGTCTATCAAATATGTAGCCTTTCTTACTCTGCTATCGAGTTATGTTGTCTCAGCTCAACGAAGCGTTCCTGAGATCACAGATGCTTTATCCACCCCCTGGCTTACCACCACTTTTCGAGAAGTGGTTCCAGTTGGCTCCTGGAATTTAAACGCCTATATTTTTGCGACAAATAACCGAGGGCAATATAGCGGGAAAGGCCGTTTTATTAAACAGCCAGACTTTTGGGTCATTAATCCAGGTGTTTTTTTTGCCGTCGGTCTTACCGAAAAAATCGATTTTCAAATCACCCCGCAATGGTTTTGGAACGTTACAGAGGGAATATCGGGAAATAATATAGGAGATCTGCCCCTCGGTTTTGACATTCAGCTTGTTGACCGCTGTAGCTATGCTGGAATTCCGAGCATTATGTTGACTATTTTAGAGACTTTTCCAACCGGCTCCTACCAAAATTTACATCCACACGGAGAGTTGACCGATCAGACAGGGGTTGGCACCTATGCAACCTCCATCGATGTGGTTTTTTACCAGCTGTGGGTGGTCTTAAGAAACGGTAGCACAGAGGGAAACTTTTTAAGCACCTCTCTAGATTTAGGTTATACGATCAATCCTGCACTGCATGTGAAAGGTTTTAACTATTACGGAGGGGGCTATGGAACAGATGGAAAGGTCTACCCAGGCAATTCTTTTACCACAATTTTCAATTTCCAATACTCTTTTAATCAATACTGGGTTTTTTCTCTTGATACCACCTATATCTACACAGGTAAGACCAAATTTTCTGGAGAGCTGGGAGTTTTAGATACGGGGGAGCCGGCTTCGATGGCCTACCCAGCTACACAGCAACTTACCTTCGCTCCTCTGATCGAATACGATTTTAGCCAGAGCGTAAGTCTTCTTTTAGGCCTCTGGTTTTCTGCCTGGGGTCGCAATAGCACCTCCTTCATCGGGGGCACCTTTAACCTGGACTTGTATTATTGAGAATGATTATCGTAGAACATATGAACCGCAAAGATTATTTAGAGTTTGTCAATCAAGTATTAGAATATGATCGGCTTTACTACGTCGAGTCTAAGCCTGTTATTTCAGACTATGAGTACGACCTTCTTCTCAAAGAGCTGGAATCGATAGAGAAAGAGCATCCCGATTGGGTAGTCTCTTATTCACCGACACAAAGGATTAGCTCGGATGCCAAAAGTGGATTTCGTCAAGTAGAGCACTCACAACCCATGCTCTCTTTACTTAACACCTACTCAGAGGAGGAGCTCTCTGATTTCATCGATAGGATGGAGAGACTCATTGAGAAGGTAGAGCCGACATTTAATGTTGAGTTAAAAATTGATGGCGTTGCCACATCGCTTCTCTTTGAGAACGGCCACTTTGTCCAGGGAGTAACTCGCGGGGATGGGAAAAAAGGGGATGATGTCACACAAAACATTTTGACGATCGAAAACCTTCCGAAAGTGCTCAAAGGAAAAGATGTGCCTGACATCCTGGAAGTTCGAGGAGAAGTCTATATGCCCCTTTCGGTCTTTCGTGAGTTGAATCAAGCAAAGATAGAAGCTGGGGAAGAAGCCTACGCAAATCCGCGTAATGCAGCGGCTGGTTCTCTTAAACTTCTTGATCCAAGAGAAGCTAAAAAACGTAAACTCTCTTTATTTGTCTATGACATCGTAAGTCCCCCTCCAGAAATTACAAAGCAAAGCGACATCGCCCCTTTTCTTCATAAGTTAGGCTTCCCAAGTTTTCCCAAAGAGACTTTAGAAGTCTGTAAAAGAGCTTCTGAAATTTTAACCTTCGCCTACGAAATAGAAAAAAAGAGGAAAAGGTTTCCTTTTGAGATTGATGGGATCGTTGTCAAACTCAATGAGCTCAAAGAGCGCAAGCATGTGGGCTTTACGGGAAAATGTCCACGGTGGGCGGTTGCTTATAAGTTTGCCCCTGAGCAAGCAGAGACAGTTATCGAGGATATCACCGTGCAGGTAGGGCGCACCGGTGTTTTAACACCAGTAGCTGAGCTTATTCCCGTGTCTCTTGCGGGAAGCACCATTTCCAGGGCTACGTTGCATAACCAAGAAGAGATCGACCGCAAAGATATTCGGATTGGAGATACAGTTGTGATCGAAAAAGGGGGTGATGTAATCCCCAAAGTCGTAGGAGTAGACCTTACTAAACGAAGAGGAAAAAGCCATAGATGGCACATGCCAGAGAAGTGCCCAGTTTGTCAGGAAAAAGTGGTCCACTACGAAGAAGAGGTCGCTTACCGCTGTATCAATAACAATTGTCCAGCTCGCTCAGGCTTGCGTATTATCTACTTTGCTTCTAAAGATGCTATGGATATCGACAACCTGGGCGAAAAAGTTGCTTTGAAACTCATTGAAAAAGGATTTGTTACAAGATTCAGTGACATCTATCGCTTAACTGCTCAAGATCTGGAAGAGATTGAGGGTTTCAAGGAGAAGTCGATTCAAAATCTTCTCTCTGCCATTGAAAGATCTAAAAAGCCGACCCTTGCAAGATTTATCTTTGCTTTGGGAATTAAACATGTGGGTGAGGGGACTGCTGAGCTTATTGCAGAAGCTGTGCATGATATCGACGGTCTTTTTGCCCTCACAGAAGAAGATCTTTTAGCCATAGAGGGGATCGGTCCGAAAGTAGCTACTTCTGTCATCGAATTTTTAGATGATAAAGAAAATCAAAAAGAGATCAATGATCTCTTAGCCCTAGGTGTAGAGCCTAAAAGTCCTCCTAAAAAGAAAAAAGGGCATCCGTTTTTTGGTAAGACATTTGTGCTGACAGGGACTTTAGAAAAATATTCGCGCTCAGAAGCGGCATCTTTGATTAAAGAGAGGGGGGGTAAAGTTGCCTCTGCTGTCAGCTCTGAAACAGACTTTGTCCTTGTGGGCTCAGAGCCAGGATCAAAATATACGAAAGCTAAAAAATTAGGGATACCCATCTTAGATGAGAAAGAGTTTACAAATCGGTTATAAGTTTTTTCTATTGTCTCTTTGCACGAGTTTGTATGCAAAAGAGAAGATGACCCTGATTTGCCATGAGAATGAGGCTCTTGTCCATTTTGGAGCGCACCACGGCCATGGCACCTCTATTCATCCCCTGGTTGCAACCGTAACGGATAAAGAGACCGATTTTACAAAGCTTGCTGACTTATTACAAAAGATTCATGAGGCCCATTTAGATCCGGTGGTAAAAGAGCTTTTTACTGAAGAAGCCCTCTGTAAAATTCTTGCCTACCGTACATGTAAAGGGGGAGAAACCTTTACGATCACCTCACCAGAAGGTCCTATTTCTTACAGCATCGATCGTGTCTTTGAAATGGGTGGGGGGATTCCTGCCTATGGATGTCTTCCAACCGATACCAAAAGCTCACCTCTTCTTATCTTTCGAGGCTCTGAATTTGCCTTCAATAAAAGGGGAAAAGCTACCATGAGAGCGATTCTTGATACCAATGGTTCAGGCTTTTCAATGTATAAAGCTGCCCGCCCGCAAATACGAGAGTGGCTCTTTGAGCAACAAACAACCTATGGAAAAGCGAAAGTCATGGGCTTTAGTCTCGGAGGTGCTCTTGCAGCGTATGCAGTGATTTTCGATCCCGAGTTTTTCCATACAGGCGTTGCCTTCAATATGGTCGGCGTGCGTAGACGTATGATTAAACGGTGGCAAGGTATCCGACAAGAAGAGCGCCCCCGCTTTATTGCTTATGTAAATCGAGGGGACCCTGTATCGAGAATAGGTTCTCTTTTAGGAGATGTATCGCTTTTCTTTATCCCCGGAAGACACTCTCCCGGGAAAGCACACAACCTACTTCTTTCTTCCGAAGCCAAGGTGTTTTTCCAGAAGAGGTAACTAGTCTCCAAATGCATCAGCTGGTAAAGCGCGCGCTCTAAGAGCGAGGCCCTGTGCAAACACCATATCTTTCCAAGACCCCGATAAAGACGGATCAAATTCAGAGAGACGATGTAAATTACTATATGCCTCTTTAGGGATGGTCTTGCCAAACCTTGTTATACATTCAAGACCATACTCTAAAACACTTCTACTAGCAGCCAAAAGAGGATCTCGTTCTGCTGGGTAAAAATCTCTACCTACGTACTGTCCAACAGAGACGGTGTCATATCTCCACTTTTGTAATAAGTTATGATGTGTTATCCAACCATGGACTGTTTCAACTTCTTTTACTAGCTGGGCTATACACTCATCTTGTACAGTTTGGAATTTCGCTCTTTTTGCTTCTTGTAGAGATGTCAAGCGTTCTGTAGTTAATTGTAGCACTTTTAAAAGTTCGGTTTGTCTTTCTTCTAGTCTTGCCATCGCGGCTCGTGGCTCTTCTTGGGAAGCACGTAATCTTGCAACTACCGCAACTTGAACTGTATGGGTTGCTGCAAGGGTTTCAGCTTCTCTTTCGAGTACAGCCTGTTGCTCTTCTAGTTTAGCTATTTCAGTGCGAGCTAATGCAACTGTTGCAAGATCAGTTTTTATTTCTTCTTCTAAAGCTTGAACTTCCCCAAGTCGTCTTTCTGCTTTTGCTTTTTTTTCTTGTTCTTTTCCCTGGAGCTCTTGACAATCAGCCTCCAATTGAGCTATTTCACCCTCTAGGGTCTTCACTTTTTCGTGGGCGACTGAAAAAGAAGTTCTTGCTGCTTGCATTGGAACAAAGTGATCATTTGCTTTGGCTCGAATGGCCTCTTCCATAGCGTCGTTAGTTTCGCCATCCACTTCGCCGATTATCCGTAGATATGGCTCCTGATGCTTAGCATAAACCGCTTCTCGTACCTGTTCTGCTATTTGGAGTTGCGCGCGAGCCGCTTCGAGCTCAGCTTGTTTCGTTACTAGGCCATCTCTTGTGGTTGCAAGCTTAGCAAGCCTTTGTTGTGAATTCTTCTGGTAAGTCTCTATACCAGATCTTAATTGAGTAATTTTTTCTCTTTTTGATTCAACTTGAGCCTCTTTTTCAACTAGTCCCGTTAGGGTTTTTCGCTTAGTATCTAACTCATGAGTTAAAGCTGTTATCTCTCCAGTTTTAGCTTCTGTTTCTTCTCTTGTTCCCTCTACAACAGGGTTTGCTGCTTCGATTCCTTGGGCTATAGCAGCTAAATCTCTCCCAAATTTAGCTATATCTGTAGCTGCACGGGCAAGCTCTTCTTGCACTTCTGCCAGTTGAGCCTCTTGTTCTTGTATCCCTAAATCAAATTCTATTAAATCCCTTAAACAAGCTACGCGGTCATCGCTTAGTTCTTTATGATCTTCTCGTGCCTCTGCACAGCCCTCTGCTATCGTTCTACCTAATCTTTGAATAGTTCCCCATACGTGTGTTGTATGAGAAGCTCTCATGGGATCAGCTTCCTTCGATGCAGCATGGGAGTATGTCTTGACAATTTTTACAGAATAACCCCCTGCTGGAACCAATTTAACTCTTACCATTTCGCCTGCTTTAGGAGCTCTTAAACTTCTTAATGCAACTAAAACAATGTGGTCAGAGAGTGTGAGGCGCACTTCGGTAAGGGTCCCTGGAGGAGGTGCTTCTGTTATTGCTCTGATGTATTTTGGTATTCCACTAAATGTAGATGCCATAAATATTCCTATTATTATATTAATAATATTAATATTATATATTGATAATTATAAAAAATCAATCTCTATAAACATATAAGTCAATAGATTATTTTAAACGTAAAGAAAGAGAGGTCTATTCTTAGAAAATAAGAAGGGGGCTGAAAAATCATCCCCCAATGTGTTTAATGGGCTAGAAGCCCCTTTTTACTAGCATGTCTAAAGAAACAGAACTTCTTTTTTTACGCCCTCGAACTAGCCTAACACAACTGTTCGGCTGCCAGTATGCTGTCCGAGTCTGTTTGTTGTGTAACCCTTAAACGCCCATCGATTAGCCTGTGGAACAGATTCTGCTGGATCTGAAACAGGTTTAGGAAGAGGTTCTGGAGGTTTTTCTGGGAGTAAAGAGTTTTGAGCTGCGCCGAGTTCGTACAAAAATTGAGCTAGTCGATGCGGATCTAAATTGGCGACAACCAGTAATTCTTGCATCACTTCAACAGGTAGTGGTGTAGACTTAGTTAACAGAAAACATGTTGCTGCTTGTAAAAGAGTCTTCCCAAATTCCCATATGGATTCAGGTCTTTCTAATAAGCTCTGCTCTTCGGAAGTATAAGAGGTAAAATGAGCTGTTTTTTCATAAATGTCCATTACACACTTATTTAATTCTAAGGCTTTTTTTAAATTCTGAGAGAATTGCTGAGCATGATATTGTGCATTTCCCATATTTCCTTCATTTAAAGAAGTGAGAAATGCTTCATGGCTTTGAGCTAATTTTGATTTGTATGAGCTTATCTCTTGTCTCATTAATATCAAAGTTTCTCTGATGTGATTGTTTAGTTGTGCGCTTGATTCAGAGGGGTGATCAGAAAAGAAATTTTTCACTGCTACAAAAATTCGTTGCCAGCGAGAGAGAATCCGAACTGTTACTAAACAAAAACCCGAATCAAAACCCGAATCAAAATCCGAATCATTCTCAATTTGTTGAGTTTTAATATCCCATCTCTCCCCAGGTTTAAGCACTCTTAAACATCCAATTTGTGACATGTATTTTACACGACCAAGCAAAGCTTCGTGTGCTTTAGTTAGATTACGGTAAGGAAGCTGGAATTTAATCATCGCAGCTCTTTCTACTTTAGCTTCTAGAGGGGAAGTGGGGGGTGTTGTCGGTTTCTCTATTGGGTAAGCTAGTTGTCTAGCTGAATACGCTTCTAATGCTGAAAAAGTCATAAATGATTATACCTCAATTATTATATCAATTAATTATATAATATTTTTTATAAAAAATCAATTATATATAAGAAAAAGAGGCTCTAAAAGGGTTATAATCGATTTGGCGTCTTTATAACCTGAGTTTTGGGTTTATCAGGCTGATGGTCAATCTAGTTTTGGTTTAAATTTCAAAGAACTTAAGCGAACCAATAGCTAAAGCGCCTATAGGTGAAGTGAGGAGCCATAGGCGTTTCTTTGAAATTTGACCAAAAATCGAAAAGCAACAGCCTTAGAAACTCAAAACTCAGGTTTATAAGGGTTTTAGGCGGCGAAATTCGCTGGGTTAATGGCGAAGACGGGGGGCGAGGTAGGGGATGCGGCGGCCTTAGTGGCGATGAGGCAGGTAAAGTCAAACCCTTTTATTTTGCGTTGAAGCCCGTATTTTTGCCTAAGCGACTCAAGATCAGGGGATTCAAAAGAGAGATACCAGACGGTATCAAGGCCTGGATAGGCCCTTACTTTGTGTTGATAGACCCCGAGAAGGAAGAAGTAAAATTCCTCACCTGTCTCTTTAAGGGTTTCAGGAGATTCTCCCCTTAATATAGTGGGGATATGGGCGCCCTTTGGAAGGACACCGTCTAGAAGTTGAAAATGGGTAGGGAGGATACCCCCCTCATCTTTTACAAACGCTTGGAGGTTGTGGACAAGGGTATCGGGTAATTTGAGATAATAGGAACCATCTTTATCTTTGTGAAGGGTCGCTTTAAGCCCTTTGGGGAGAAAAAACGCAAATTTACCGAGGGGGACCTTGGTCACTTCTTCGGGAAGGCCTGTGTAAACGAGGTTCTCGGAAGGGGAAATGGATGCATCAGGGAAGGGGTAGGTGGGGGCAAAGGCGTAATCGGGCTTGGAGGGGGTTGGAAAAACGGTTAGGTATTCCTCAAGGGTCGGGAGGATAAACTCCTCTTCAGGAAAGATGAAATTCTTAAGCCCTTCGATGAAGGAAAAACGGCTTTTGGAGGGGGAGGTCCTTTTCATCGAGCGAAGATCGAAAAGATAGTCGCTCTTTCTGCCTAGCTGGTAGGAGCTGCGAGGTGCCCAACGGGCCCCTTCTTTGGGGACAGCTGGAATATAGGAAGAAGGTCTAATTTTGGTAATTTCATTCATAAAGAAATAATTATAACATTATTCTTAAATGAAGGCAATAATTATGCCACAATTGTTCCCAGGAGGGTCTCGTGATTAAAGCTGTGAACCTTAACCTGTTGGAGAGTGCCGATGAGGGAGTCTGGCCCTTCAGCGATCACTTTTTTCCATGATCTAGTCCGTCCCTTTAAAAGCCCAGTTTTATTGCGCTTCTCAAAGAGGACTTCAACCGTATCCCCCACGATCTTTTCTCTGTCTTGGATACAGATTTGGTGGTGGAGCTCTAAAAGGCGTTGATGACGCTCGTCTTTCACTTCTTGTGGGATATCGTCTTTCCAGCGCATAGCGGGTGTTCCCTGGCGAGGGCTGTAGGTGTAGAGAAAGGCGGTAGAGTAGCCAATTTCTTTAAAGACTTCATAGGTCTCTTCGAATTCGGCGTCGGTCTCTCCGGGGAAACCTACAATAATATCAGTTCCAAGGGAGACCCCTGGGACGGTCTCTTTAAGGAGAGCCACTTTTTCAAGGTATTCGCTTTTTGTGTAGATTCGGTGCATCTTGCGAAGGATCCTGTCGGAGCCTGCTTGGATGGGGAAGTGGACAAATTCACAGACAGAGCGTAGGTCACGGATTGCTTGCATAAGCTCGTAGGTGATATCGACTGGATGGCTTGTAAGGAAGCGGATTCTTTCAATCCCTTGGATTTTATCGAGGCGGTAGAGAAGGTCATGGAAAAGGAGGTTCGATTCAGGCTTATCTTTACCATAGCTATTGACGTTTTGGCCCAGGAGAGTAATTTCTTTATAGCCTTCATCTGCAAGTTTACGGACCTCTTTTTCGATATCGTCTAGAGGGCGAGAGACCTCGCGGCCGCGGGTGTAGGGGACAACACAGTAGGTGCAGAATTTATCGCACCCACGGATAATAGATATGTGGGCGGCAATCTTACTTTCTCTGGAGGCTACCAGGTAATCGAGGTTCTCTTCAAATTTTAGATCGGTTTTAATACGTTGCGTTTGGCCTTGGAGCACTTCATCGAGAACAAGATCGAGATCGGTAATATTGTTTGTTCCTAAAACAAAATTTATATGGGGGAGTTTTTTGAAAAGGCTCTCTTTTTTAGCCATGGCCATGCAGCCTGTGACACCAATAATAGCTGATCTTTTTTTAGAACGGCCTAGTTGGCCCAGTTTTCCCATGACTTTACGCTCGGCAAGGTCACGGATAGAGCAGGTATTAAAGATGAGGAGATCGGCATTTTCCTCGTCCTGGACTTGCTCCAGGCCCCGTTTTTTGAGGATACCAGCCATGATCTCGGTGTCGAGCTCATTCATCTGGCAACCGTAGGTTCGTAGATAAAAAGATTTTGGATTACGCATGCGAAAAATCTTAGCATTTTTTCCATTGCTTGTTAAGCATTATTACAGTATTCTTTATCTTAATTTTATAGAGGAAAGTTTTATGAGCGATCAACAGAGAAAACAAAAGCAACC
>CAZBHP010000019.1:0-15587 GCA_964491795.1 uncultured bacterium
AATTAATGGTACGCGTCATGACAAAACCAACCTAGTTAAATAGTTACGTGATGTTTATATTTATTAAGCTGCTTGATTGCGGTCGGTGTTTGTAGGATGCGGGATGAGTTTCTCGAGGAAACGACCTGCTATAAGACCGAGGATGGCACCGGGGATAATTGCAATAGGGCCTGCGATGAAAGAACCAAGGATGGCACCTGCGGCGCTACACATAGTTTTGCCAAGAAATCCGTAGATTTTGTTGATGTTTAACTTTTTCATGTTGTTCTCCCTTTGTTAAGCAAACGGGTTAGCGTTTGCTGTGTGTAAGTTTTTCTTTATTAAGTTGCTATAACTGATTTTAATTATTAAAAATGTTATTATATTATGAACTTACTGTTAATTGTTGTCAATAATTTTATTTAAAAAATGTTTATTAAGAAAAGCGTGTAACACAGTGGGTGAATCATCTTAAACCCTACACCTTAGGCTGATCATCGGTAATCCCTCTCATCATAGCTTCCAGGGAAAGAAAGCCCCGACCTTTGGTGTCGTCGTGAAACTGGGGGCCCCAGATGAGTCGGGCGCAGGTGGAGCTTTGGTTGAGGGCTGGAATGGTGCAGCGGAAAGGGGAGCAGGTTTGTTCGTAGAGGGCTCTTGGAGAGGCTTGCCAGGAACGGCAGAGGGTTAGGGGAATGTCGCTTAAGAGAAGATTCCAGAGATGAACAAAATCAAAAGTCGTTTTGGCGATGATAATAATGCTAAAGGTGCATTTAAGAGCGGCTAAGGAGTATTTTCCTTTAGCGATGTCTTGGATGCCTGTAATAGCAGCGTAGACGCCAGCTCCAAAACAAGCACAAGCAAAGTAGCTGTAAGTGACTACTTTAGAGGTATCTACCCCTTCGGCATATAAACCTCGATTTATCGCAGAAACTACAGATTGAACGCATCCAGACATAATAACCTTATTTTTTTCATCTATTTTAGTAACAGGTGATTATAAAGAGAAAGCTTTAAATATTTTTTTGATAATTAGATATAGGGAAGCTTGCGATTTTGTGATTCAGTTCTTCCCATTCAGCGAGGGGGGAAGAGGCTGGCAGAATGCCTGCCCCGGAAAAGAGGTGGAGAGAGTCTTTATTAATCATGCCTGAGCGGATAGCGACATAGGCCTCTGTAGTGTCAGCCCGGGTATGGCCGATACACCCTGCATACCAACCGCGGTCAAAAGGCTCATGGTTTTGGATGAAATGAAGAGCCTGGATTTTAGGGACGCCGGCGAGGGCTGGGGTTGGGTGGAGATAGGCGATGAGCTCTTCATCGGAGAGATTTTTTTTTAGGGTCACGGTAAAAGGGCAATAAAGATGGGCCAGGTTGTGGGTCCGTTTAATATGAAGGCGGTCTGAAACGGTAAAAGGTTCGGCAATCTTTTGTAGGTCTTGAATAAGGGCCTCTTTAACGTAATTAAACTCGTCTCTTTCTTTGGGAGAGTTGATTAAATCGTATTCTTGGCTTAAAGGACGGGTGCCTGCAAGGGCTGCTGTAAGAAGCTCTTTCCCCTTTCTTTTATAGAGCAGTTCGGGGGTTGCTCCTACAAAGGCAAGAGAGGGGGATAAAATAAATGCGAAAGGGAGGGTATTGGGAATTTCACGCAGTGCGAAAAAAAAGGAAATGGGGTCGAGAGGGGCTTCAAAAGTGTAAGAGGTCCGTCTTGCTAGAACCACTTTTTTGAGAGAAGGTTCGTCTTTAAAGTGCCTAATTGACTCAGCCCAGGAAGCGTAGGTGGGAAAGTAGTCGCAATCGAGAAGTTCTGGGATGACAAGAGATTGAAAGGGGGGGAGAGGAAGGATTTTTTCAGGTTGAATGAGAATAGAGGTTGGGAACGGATCCCATGTGTTTTCTTTGCGGGGAAGGGGGAAATCTTGAGCAAAGAAAAAATCGCCACGTGGATCAGGATCATCTTTTTGACCGAGCGCCATCTGGTTTTTCCACAAGATAATAGGATACATAGGTTCTTATCTTACAGGAGAGGTATTATTTCTTGAAATTGTTATAATGAGGACTAGAAAAATAGGGAAAATACTTATGGATAATAGTGGAAAATCGCAAAACATTAACATGGTAAGAGATGTATGCGATGTTATTGTTTCTCAACTTCCGATATTTTACCACCTCTTGGATATGTTAAATGTCTATCAAGGGGAAAAACTTCAATCCCTTTCAAATAGATCACAAGAGCACTTAGTGTTTTTACAGCAGTATCTTCAGCAGATTGATGAGTCGGCCCGTTCTTTGTTTAATGATTTTAGTGTAATGGGGCAGGCACTTACAAAGCTTGAAATGGAAAAGCCTTTTATGAAACCTTTTCTAAAAGACATCTTCTCCAAATTGCAAAATTCGTGGAGAGAGTGTTTTACTATTGTGCCATCTCGAGATGTGGTTCTTGCGATTAAAGCAGTTACAGGTTTTCTAAGTGCTGTTGGAAAGCTTAATTATTTTATGAATACAAGCACAGAAAACTCTTGTAAACCTGTAGAAACAGTTCCTCTTCAAACTTCTCTGACTCCGATTGCTGAGGCAACTCCAAGCTTTGCAGAGAAACTCGGTACGGTGCTAAGTGGATTTGTGGAGCCTAAAGTTGAAACTCCAGAAAAAGAACAATCTGGTGCGGATACTACGAAGTTCTTAGAGAATTATCTTCGTGAAATTTTTGCCCTTTTAGGGCTTGATCAAGGGCAGACTGCTTTTTCTAAATCATTGGAAGGGGGACTGCAAAATCTTTGGAAAGCTCTAAGTAACCCTATGAATCAGCTTTTTCAAGGACAGATACGGCCTAAAGACAATCTAGACAACACTAGATGGCCGCAATTTTAAGTGGTAGAGAGTCACTATTCCAAAGTGAATAGGGATAATTTTCGCCTCGTTGAAGCCCATTTCTTTTGCTTCTTGTGCAAACACCTCTGATGGTGGAAACTCTTGGATAGATTGCGCTAGATACTCGTAACTTTCTTTATCTTTTGTAAAAAAGCCACCGACAAGGGGGAGAAAAGTTGTTAGATAAGCGAGGTGAAGTTTTCTCAGGAGTCTATTTTTAGGGAGCGAAAAGTCTAGGATGTAAGCCTCTCCATTATCTTTTAAAACGCGGTGGATTTCTGCGAGGCATTTTTTGCGATCTGTCATATTGCGGATACCGAAAGATAGTGTGACAATATCAGCACTTTTACTGTCGATGGGGATTGCAAGAGCGCTTCCTAATTGAAAGGTAACGGGGATTTTTTTGTTTTGAGCTTTGAGTAGAGCCTCTTTAAGCATTTTTTCTGAAAGATCAAAGCCTTGAAAGGAGGAAAAGCGGGAGTCGGAGGCGAGGGCAAAAATTTGGTCTCCGCTGCCGGTTGCTAGATCGATGAGGGATAGGTGATCTTTATTTGGGAGATATTTACGCATACGCCTTCTCCAAGAGCGGTCAAGGCCCAAGGAGAGGAGGCGGTTTACGAGGTCGTAACGGGGGGAAATCCGATCGAACATCGCAATAATATCATGACGCGACTTGCCTATACTCTTCTTCCCCCACGCTTGCGGTCATTCTCAAGAAGAAGGATTTTGCGTAGGCGGATCGATTTAGGAGTAATTTCAATCAGTTCGTCGTCTTGAATGAAGTCAATCGCTGTTTCAAGTGTTTGTTTGCGCGGTGGTGTAAGGATGACGTTCTCATCGGAGCCAGAGGCACGTACGTTTGTAAGGTGCTTCTCCTTTGTCACGTTAATGACGAGATCGCCTGCGCGTGAACTTTCACCCACAATCATTCCTTCGTAGACTTCAGAACCTGGGCTAATAAAGAAAAAGCCTCTATCTTGCAGGTTGAAAAGGGCGTAAGGGGTAATTTTCCCTTGGGCGCTGGCAATGAGACTTCCGTTTTTACGCTTTGGCATTTCACCTTTCATAGGGGCGAAGGTGTCAAAGACGGATGTAAGAATACCAAGACCTTTTGTCGCAGTCATAAACTCATTACGGTATCCCATAATACCACGGGTAGGAATGGAAAATTCGAGCGTGGTAATTTTGTGTTCGTTCGTATTGAGAAGTTTGAGGTCTCCTTTACGGCGAGAAAGTTCTTCGATAACGCTACCGGAAAACTCTTCGGGAACTTCAATGTGAACAATTTCAAAAGGTTCCTGTTTTTCGCCATCGACCTCTTTGATCACAACGCGAGGTTTAGAAATAGCAAACTCATAACCTTCACGACGCATAGTTTCAATCACGATAGCGAGGTGCAATTCGCCACGTCCTGCGATACGGATAAGATCTTCGCGGCCTGATACTTCTTCAATTTTCAGTGATGGGTTTGATCTTTTTTCGCGAAGTAATCTATCTCGAATCTTATTCATCGTTACATGCTTACCTTCACGTCCTACAAATGGGCTTGAATTGACCATGATGTCGAGGAAAAGGGTAGGCTCACCTAGGCGGATCGGGGGAAGAGCTTCGATTCTTTCAGGCGAGGTTAAAGTATCGCCGATCATTACTTCTGGAACACCAGAAATACTGACGATATCACCCACACCTGCATCTTCCATTTCGATCTTTTTAAGACCTGAGTAACCTTCAATGAGGACGACCTTATGGTTGGATGGATGGCCATTTTTGTCGATACAGACTAGAGGGTCCCCTTTTTTCACCATTCCACGTAAGATGCGACCTGTTGCTTGTCGACCGACGAAATCGTTGTAAGAGAGAGTCATTGCTTGCATGAGGAACGGTTCGTCCATAGAACCGGTTGGAGGCGGTACTGCTTCAATAATCATTTCGAAAAGCGGTCTCATGTCGACTTGAGGATCGTTTTTGTCCCTTTTTGCAAAACCAGAAAGGCCAGATGCATAACAGTAGGAGAAATCGAGCTGTTCATCAGTTGCGCTAAGTTCTACGAAAAGGTCAAAAGTTTTATTGAGAGCTTTTTCTGGGTCGGCATGTGGACGGTCGATTTTATTTAAAACAACGATCGGTCTTAGGCCACATTTTAGAGCTTGAGAAAGGACGAAGCGGGTTTGAGGCATGGGACCTTCTGAAGCATCAACTAGAAGAAGGACCGAATTTACCATTCCTAAGACACGCTCTACTTCTCCAGAGAAGTCGGCGTGACCCGGGGTGTCAATCAAGTTAATTTTATAATCTTCAAACATCAAGCTTGTATGCTTTGCGAAGATCGTGATTCCGCGCTCTTTTTCCAGATCAAAGCTGTCTAAAGCGCGTATTGGGACTTCCTCGTTTGTTCGGAAGGCTTTTGTTTGCAGAAGCAAACTGTCTAAAAGGGTTGTTTTACCGTGGTCAATGTGTGCTACAATGGCTACGTTTCTAATCTTTTCTGGTGGATACATAATCTCTACATGTCAACATTCAAATATGGAAAAAAGTGTAGCATGTTGGGATGAATTATGCTAGGATTTTAAGTTGGTGAAGCGAAGAAATGAGTTTGAAATCTTTCCTGCAGGAAAAACTTTAAAAAACTTGCTCCCTGCTTTTTTAAAGCGGGTGGAAGGGCAGCGAGAGAAAGAGCTGGAAAAGGTAATTGATTCTTGGAATCAGTTGCTCGAACCCTCATTTAGAACGAGGACAAAAGTGGAAAAATTTCAAGATGGTCTTTTGTTTATAAAAGTTTCTTCAGCTACAGTTCATAGCATCCTAGAGATGCAAGAAAAAAAGAGGTTGATCGGGGAGATGCAAAAAAGACATCCCCGTTTAGGACTCAAAAACATAGTCTTTCGAAGATGAGATAAGGCATGACAGTCATGACAGAAAAAAAAGAAGGCAGCACAAAAGAATACAACGCTAGTTCTATTACAGTGCTAGAAGGTTTACAAGCGGTTCGAGAGCGCCCTGGGATGTATATAGGGGACACTGGTACGCTTGGTTTGCACCAGTTGATCTATGAAGTCGTTGATAACTGTATCGACGAGGCGATGGCTGGATATTGCACCTCTATCTCAGTGGTTCTTCTCAAAGACGGTGGTGTATCTGTAGAAGATAACGGCCGCGGTATTCCAATTGGAAAACACGAGCAAGAGTCTAAAAAGCAGGGAAGAGATGTAACCGCTTTGGAAGTGGTTATGACAATCTTACATGCCGGCGGTAAATTCGATAAAAACACGTACAAGGTCTCCGGTGGTCTTCACGGTGTAGGGGTCTCTTGCGTAAACGCCCTTTCTACAAAGCTTTTAGTTGAAGTGTTCCAAGGTGGAACTGCTTATGAGATGGAATTTTCGAGAGGTAAACCTCAGGGGCCATTAAAGACTTTAGGAAAGACAAATAAGCGTGGAACAAAGGTCTCTTTTTGGCCTGATGATACAATCTTTACTACAGTTGATGTAGACTATGACACAGTCCACAACCGTCTGCGTGAACTTGCCTTTTTGAATAAAGGGCTTAAAATATCTCTGCGCGATGACAAAAATGGAAGTCATGAAGATGTTACCTTTAACTACGCAGGTGGAATTGTCTCTTTTGTTGAGTTTATCAATGAAAATAAATCACCTCTTTTCCCAAATCCTATCTACATCAAAGGGGGCCGTGAGCTTCATGATGGAGCTTTGGAATTTGAGGTCGCTATGCAGTGGAATGCCTCTTATACTGAGACATCTTTCTCCTATGTAAACAACATTGCTACAAGGCAGGGGGGAACACACCTTACAGGCTTTTCTACAGCTCTGACAAGAGTTCTTAACACCTATATCAAAAATCACAATCTTTTAAAGAACGACAAGACATCAATTACTGGGGAAGACGTTCGTGAAGGGATGGCGGCAATTGTTTCTGTAAAGGTCCCAAATCCCCAATTTGAGGGACAGACGAAGCAAAGACTTGGTAACCAAGAAGTGGGCTCAGCTGTGCAGCAAGTTGTGGGTGAAGAGCTGACAACTTACTTAGAAGAGCACCCATCGATTGCTAAGTTGATTGTGGAAAAAGCAAATCTTGCAGCGCAAGCTCGAGAAGCTGCACGTAAAGCCCGGGAATTGACACAACGAAAATCAGCACTCGATAGCGCAAGATTACCTGGGAAGCTTACCGACTGCTCCGAGAAAGACCCAGCGCTTTCAGAGATCTTCATCGTAGAAGGAGACTCTGCGGGGGGATCTGCAAAGTCAGGAAGAAACCGCAGAACACAGGCGATTCTTCCGATTCGTGGTAAGATTTTGAATGTTGAAAAATCGAGATTGCAAAAAGTTTTACAAAACACTGAAGTGGGATCGATGATCGCAGCTTTTGGATGTGGTGTGGGACAAGATGGTTTTAACTTAGAGAAGTTGCGTTACCATAAAATCATTATCATGACCGATGCTGACGTCGACGGCTCTCACATTCGTACTCTTTTGCTGACGTTTTTCTATCGCCACATGCCAGCCTTGATTGAAAATCATTTTATTTATATCGCTCAACCGCCTTTATACCGTGTAACAAGAAAGAAAGTGTCTCGGTATATCCACTCTGAAAGTGATATGGATGAGTATCTCCTTTCTTTAGGTATGAGTGATATCAACTTACGTTTGGCTGCTCATGAAACTTATGTCGATAAAGAAGAGATTAAAAAATTACTAGATACAATCTTGCAGCTTGAGAGCTTTATTCAGAATCTAGAGCGTAAGGGTGTCCCTTTTAGATCATTTATTCAAGCACGCAATGCTGAGGGTATACTTCCTAAGTATCAAGCTTTTATCAATGACGAGCCTTTCTTTGCTTATTCGAAAGAAGAGTTTACAGATTTGAAAGAAAAAGACCTTGCTGAGAAAAAAGACAATTACGAAAAAATGGTCAATTCTCTCTCTGAAGAAGAGAAAGCAAGAGGTGTTGCCCCTTTCAATCCAAAACCTCTTCACTACTTTGAACTTTATCGCGATGAGCAGTTAGAAAGAGAGCAAGAATTGCTAAGACGTTTTGCCCTCTCTATTGATCAGTACGTGGTAGCCCAAGGGAAAATTTTAGATGTTGTCAGCGATCAAGGCGATGAGACTCCACTTTATACGCTCAAAGAGATTATTGATTCTTTGAGAGAAAACGGGAGAAAGGGTCTAGAAATTCAGCGTTATAAAGGTCTTGGAGAGATGAACGCAGATCAGCTATGGGAGACCACTATGGACCCAACTGTGCGTACTTTGATTCAAGTAACGATTCAAGATGCTGCAAATGCGGAAGCAATGTTTTCTATGTTGATGGGCGAAGAGGTAAAACCACGTCGCCAATTTATTGAGAGCCACGCGCTTTCTGTTAAGAACCTCGATATTTAGAAGGAAGTCATGGACGAAGAGACAAGCGAGAGACAAGCTGTAGTAACAAGAACCATCGAAGAAGAGATGAAGGAGAGTTACCTTCGTTATTCGATGTCGGTCATTATTTCTAGAGCTTTACCCGATGTGCGAGATGGTTTAAAGCCGTCGCAAAGACGTATCTTATTCGCGATGAGGCAACTAAATCTTAGCCCCGGTGGTAAACACCGTAAGTGCGCTAAAATTGCTGGTGACACCTCTGGAGACTACCACCCACACGGAGAGGGGGTCATTTATCCGACTCTTGTTCGTATGGCTCAAGGGTGGATTATGCGATACTCTTTGGTCAATGGTCAGGGAAACTTCGGCTCTGTCGATGGTGACCCTCCAGCTGCGATGCGTTATACCGAAGCTAAACTTACCCATCCGTCTGTTGCTTTGATGGAAGATCTCGATAAAGAGACTGTCGATTATGTTCCAAACTATGATGAGACAAAAAAAGAACCTGTTGTATTTCCTGCAAAGTTCCCAAACCTTCTTTTGAACGGCTCTTCTGGTATTGCAGTCGGTATGGCGACTAATATTCCTCCTCATAACCTTCATGAATTAATCGATGCGACTAAATTGATTGTTGATGATCCGACTGTCTCTATAGACGATATTATGAAAGTGATGCCGGGTCCAGATTTTCCAACGGGCGGTATTATTTCAGGAACAAGAGGGATTAAAGAAGCTTTTCATACAGGACGGGGAAAGCTTGCTCTCAGGGGTGTAGTTCACGTAGAGGAAGAGAAAAACGATAAGACAAAAGTTGTGATCGATGAAATTCCTTACAACGTCAACAAAGCTCTTTTGATTACGAAAATCGCAGATCTCGTCAACGAAAAGACAATTACAGGCCTATCAGATATCCGTGATGAGTCAGATAAGGATGGATTAAGGGTTGTTTTAGAGCTTAAACGGGGTGAGATTCCAGATGTCATCATCAATCAGCTCTATAAATTCACCGATATGCAGATCACCTTTGGGTGCATTATGCTTGCTCTCGATAACGGATTGCCTCGTACGATGAGCGTCAAACAGATGCTCTCTGCGTGGATTGATCATAGAATTGAAGTAATTAGAAGACGTACTCGCTTTGAACTGAAAAAAGCTGAAGCACGCGCCCACATTTTAGAGGGTTATCTAAAAGCTCTAGACCATCTAGATGCTATTGTTCGTTTGATTCGTCAGAGTACAGACCGTGCCGAGGCAAAGACTGCCCTTGTGAGTCAGTATTCCCTCTCTGATAAGCAAGCTGATGCTGTTTTAGACTTGCGTCTCTACCAATTAACTGGTCTTGAAAGAGAGAAGCTTGAAGATGAATACAAAGCTCTTCTCTTAAAAATTGAAGAGTATCGAGCGATCCTTGCATCTGAGCTAAAAGTGCGTCATATCATTAAAGAAGAGCTAGATGAGATCAAAAAACTCGACAAAACTCCACGTTTGACGAAAATCACACACGAAGAGGGTGAAGATTTAGAGATGGAAGATATCATCGCTAATGAGCCGTGTGTAATTACCATCTCCTCAGATGACTATATCAAGAGGATGCCAGTTGATACGTTCCGCGAGCAAAAACGTGGTGGCCATGGAGTCATTGGTGTAGATGTTAAAAAAGAAAGCGATGGAATTAAAGAGATCTATGTAGCTAATACTCACGATCATCTGCTTGTATTTACTAATTTAGGTCGTTGCTACTGGTTAAAAGTGTGGAAGATCCCAGAAGGTGCACGCCGCACAAAAGGTAAAGCTCTCATTAACTTAATCGAAGGGATGACAGAGAAAGAGTATATCGCTGCCATTCTCTCTGTTTCTAATTTTGAAGAGGCTGCTTCCGTAATCTTTGCTACTCGCAAAGGGGTGATTAAAAAGACCCTTCTTAGCAGCTATTCCTCACCTAGAAAGACAGGTGTCTATGCTATCACTGTTGATGAAGGTGATGAGGTGATGGCAGCACGTCTTGTCAAACCAAATGAGCAAATCATGCTCTTTACAAAAGCTGGAATGGCAGTGCGCTTTGAAGAGTCTCTTGTACGTGAAGTTGGAAGAACAGCTCGTGGTGTAAGAGGGGTTACTCTCAAAGACTCTACAGACCAAGTGGTCTCTTGTGAAGTGGTAAACCCTGATAGCGCTCTTTTGATCGTTTGCGAGAATGGTTTTGGAAAGAGATCTAATGTTGCGGAGTTTAGACAAACCAATCGAGGTGGAAAAGGGGTACGCTCTATCATTACGAATAAGCGCAATGGCTCAGTTGTTGCAGCCTTAACTGTTAAAGATGAAGACAGCATCCTTATGATGTCTAACTCTGGACAGACGCTTAGAACCTCTATGCAAGATATTCGTGTGATGGGACGATCTACACAAGGGGTAAAACTTGTGCAGCTCTCTGCAGAGGATATCTTAGTGGGTGTCCAAAAAATTGAAGGAGATTCAGCTGAGTTAAAGGTTTAGCTTCTATGGGTCTTTTTATTACGATAGAAGGAGGAGAGGGTGCAGGAAAATCCACTCTCATTGAAAAACTTTATAACTATCTGACTCTAGAAGAGAAAAGAGAAGTTGTTAAGACTTTTGAGCCAGGGGCAACACCCCTTGGTAAAAGGATAAGAGAGCTTCTCTTAGATCAGGAGACAATAGCAATCACGCCGCGGGCAGAGTTGTTACTGTTTTTAGGAGATCGCGCACACCATGTTGAAACGGTCATACGTCCGGCTCTCAACGAGGGGAAGATAGTCCTCTGTGATCGCTTTACCGACTCTTCCCTTGCCTACCAAGGGGGCGCCCGAGCAATCGACAACTTAGAAGAGATCTGTTTTTTTGCAACCGCAGGGGTCACTCCAGATATCAGTTTTTTTCTAGATCTAGATCCTTTGATCGCTTTTGAGCGTCTGAAAAGAAAAAAAGATCGATTAGAAAAAGAAAAGATCGATTTTCACAAAAAAGTGCGAGAAGAGTATCTTCGTATTGCTAAAAAAGACAAAGAGAGAGTTGTTGTGTTAGACGCCTCTTCTACTCCTGAAGAACTCTTTCAAAAGGCTCTTCTCAAGGTCAAACATGAACTATTTCGAACAAGCGCTCTCTAACGAAGCCTTTCAGCTTCCTTTCCTTTTTTATGGAAATGAGGCTCTTCTTTTAGAAAAAAAAGTTCTGGAAGGGGCAGAAAAAATCCTGGGCTCCACCACAGATCTTTTAGTTTTAAGACCCGATCCTAAAAGCTTCACCTTTGTTTTCTCAACTCTTAAAGAGAGCTTACAATCTTTAAGCTTAGTTCCGCATGAAGGGAAATATAAGGTGATCGTTCTTCTTGAGATAGAGAAAATGCTCCCTATCCACATTTCTCTTCTTTTAAAAACTCTAGAGGAAAAACCTGAGTATTCTATCCTTTTTCTCACAACAACTTCCATAGACTCTGTTCTTCCAACGATTCTCTCTCGCTGTGTAAAAGTTTTTGTGGGGGAAAAAGCTACTTCTACTTCGTTTAAAGAAGATCTACCTCCTCTTTTAGAGGCATCCCTTTCTAAAGACTATGCCAAATTCTATTCTTTATTAGAAAAGCTTCATCCCAAAATTGAAAATGAAGAGCATTTAGAGGAGATTATATTTCTAACCCTTACTTTTTACCGAGATTTGGAAATTGTTCGTAGTCAGGCAAGCTCTTCGATTTTCTTTGAAAAAGAGGAGGCAATTTTTAGAAAACTTCTTAGTTGTCGTGCTCCTTCGTATGCAAACTTGCTTACCACTGTAGAAAGAGCGGAGAAAGCTTTTCGGACACACACCAAGACAAAAGCTGTTTTGGAATCTTTACTTCTTTTATAGTCCAACGACTTTTTTGTAACACAAGATCAGATGGTCGACGCCAGCTAAGGCTCTGTGTGGGCGGCTTTCTTTGTCGAGTCCGTAATGCTCGGCTATTTTATCCTTAGAAAGCTCAATTGCTGTTGCGGGGTGCCCTTTTTTAATTTGGTCAGCCCAAAACATAGAGGCTAAATCTAGCCAGTTGTAGGGGAGGGCTCGGTTTTCTTGCACCGCTGTGGGGATCAGTTTTGAGAAAAAAATCCTGTCGAAACTTGGATTTTGACACACGAAAATGGCGGTCCCTCTGCGTATAGAAAATTCTTTAAAAGAGTGGAGAATTTCAGAGGCTACTTGATTCTTAGATTTGCCTTTATTCACCTCTTCTTTAGTGATACCGGTAAACTGTAGGCTCTCGCGTGAGCTTTTTTTCCAATCTTCATCCGAAATTTGGACAAGGCTTGTGTAGGAAAAAAGGGTAATTCCCGTTTTTAGATCGATAATACGGTAGGCAATTTCAAGAATTTGGTGGACTGTCCAGTCTAATCCATTTGTTTCTGTATCTAAAAATACCCCTAACATCGCCTTTTCCACTTAAAAATCGCAGTATAAGGCCTCTTTTTACTCAAGTAAATGCAAAAGTTAGGTTTTTAAAACTAGGTATGCTATGATCGTTGGTTATGAATATTCCTCAAACAAAACTTCGTGAAGTTATCGTGCAAGCTCTCTATGCCCATGAGGTAGATAAGGAGAGCGAAGAGCCTCTTCTCCCACTTTTGATGGAATGTGTAGAAATTTCTAGAAAAAATGTAAAGATAGCCGAAGAAAAAGCCCGAAATGTGTTAAGTAAGAAAGAAGAGCTCGATAGCCGTTTAGGTGGAGCATCTGTTGAGTATGAATTGGACAGAATTTCCATGATTGACCGAGAGATCCTAAGACTTGCTTTGTACGAATTATTTTTTGAGGGGTTAGAGTTGCCTATTGTAATTGATGAGGCGATCCGCTTATCTAGAAAATTTTCTACCCCTAACGCAGCAGCTTTCGTACAGGCCGTGCTCAATACTATAGGTAAAGAGCCTAGACCATCGCCTGAGGAGGCCCCTTGTGTCTCAGTTGCCCCTGTTTAAGAAAGATATCCTTTTAGAGCGCTATTCCACCTACGGAATCGGAGGAAAAGCTAAATTCTTCGTAGAAGTAGAAACCATAGAAGAGATGCAAACTGTTTTGAGCGCTGTGCACAAAATGGGGGAAAAATTTCTTGTCATTGGAAAAGGATCTAACCTTCTCTTTGATGATCGTGGGTTTAATGGTGTTGTTATCCACAATCGTATTGCTCATTTAGAATGGAGTGGTAATGAGGTGCGAGTAGGGGCTGGGTATAGCTTTGCTTTATTGGGGAGTAAAACGGCGCGCAAAGGGTTTGGAGGCCTCACATTCGCCTCTGGAATTCCAGGGTCTGTCGGAGGGGCTGTATATATGAACGCCGGCGCCGAAGGAAAAGAGACTAAAGATACTCTTGTATCCGTTCTCTTTGTGACTAAAGAAGGTAAGCTTACCCGGTTTTTAAAAGAAGATCTCTCTTTTTCTTATAGAACTTCTCTTTTTCAACAAAAAGAGGGGGCGATTGTGGAGGCTACTTTCCGAATTGAAGAAGACAAAGAAGCTTTAAAAGAGCAAAAACAGCTTATGGAAAAACGGGTAAAAAGTCAGCCTTTGAAAGACAAAAGCTGTGGCTGTGTTTTTCGTAACCCCGAAGGTGATAGAGCTGGCCGCTTAATTGAAGAGCTTGGATGGAAAAACAGAGCAGTTGGCGGCGCTCTAGTCTCTCCTATTCATGCAAACTTCATTGTAAATCAGAAAAATGCTCGTGCATCGGATGTACGTCAGTTAATCTCTGGTATTCAGGAAGATGTAAAAAATCGCTACGGATATGCCCTGGAAGTGGAAGTAAAAATGATTCCGTTTGAGGGGCTATGAACGACCGACTTGATTTGCATGTCCACTCTACAGCATCAGATGGGACTTTTACACCGCTTGAGCTTTTAGATGAAGCGGTAAAAACTGGATTGAAAGGAATTTCGATTACCGATCACGACACCATTGATGCTTATAATCCAGAACTTTTTAAAGAGGCTGAAGCAAGAGGGCTTATTTTAGTTCCGGGGGTAGAATTTTCTACAGAATATCGAGGTGTTTCAGTTCATGTCCTGGGCTATTGTTTCTCATTTGAAGATAACAATTTAAGGCAACTGTGTAGACGGCATCAAACAAGACGAGAGCGAAGAAACGCTGAGATTGTGTATAAGCTGGGCTCTTTGGGAATTCCTCTCTCAATTGAAGAGCTTCACACTGAGGCTCAAGGAACAGTAGGACGTCCTCATATTGCAAAACTTTTGCAAAAAAAAGGGATTGTAAGCTCAGTTGGAGAGGCTTTCGAGCGCTTCATTGGAGATGGAAAACCATGCTTTGCAAAAGGCCCTGTATTTAGCCTTGAAGAGACCTTAGAGATTATTCATAGAGCTCAGGGAAAGGCGGTTCTTGCCCATCCACATCTTATCAAGAAAAAAAGTTTTATCCGAGATCTTCTTGAACAGCCCTTCGATGGTCTTGAATGTTATTACGCTAGATTTCCAGAGAAACAAAACCAAGAACTGGTTACAATAGCTTTACAAAAAGGACTCATCCCTACGGGGGGTTCTGATTTTCATGGCGAAGAGGTCAAACCACAAAATAGTATGGGCTCTGCTTATACTAGCTTAGAAAATGTGAGAAAGCTTGGAATTGATCAAAGGAACATTGTCCTATAAAGCTCTTCTAGATTCCTTGGCCCTTCGACGAGGAAATAGGGGTAACTTAGATCTTATCAAATTTTTAGACCGTGAACTTTGTCATCCATCTCGTGCTTTTCGCTCTATCCATGTAGCGGGAACAAATGGTAAAGGATCAGTTACAACTAAAATTGCCCAGGCTTTAACCACACTTGGCTATAAGACTGGGCTTTACACATCGCCTCATATCAGTTCCTTTCGCGAGCGGATTCAAATTGATGGAAAATGGATTTCTGAAGAGCGGATGCAAGATCTTTTGCATACCGTGCTTAATTTGTCGGATGAGGTAAGTTTTTTTGAGGCTATCACAATGGTAGCTTTTCTTTATTTCATGCAGGAAAAAGTAGACTATGCGGTGATTGAAACTGGGCTTGGAGGTATTTTTGATGCGACAAACATCGTGCAGCCTCAAGTCTCTATCATTACAAGTTTAAGCCTGGACCATGAAGATGTTTTAGGAAATGGTATTGAAAAAATAGCAGAAAATAAAGCGGGGATTATCAAATATAAAACCCCAACGGTTCTTGCAGAAAGTGCAGCTCTTCGCCCTATTTTTAATAAAGCGTTTGAAATGCAAGCACCTCTTTATTTTTTGCCTAAAATAGAAGATTGGATGGAAGAAAACAGGTTGCTTGCTAAAAAAGGGCTCTCCATCCTTTTTCCTAATGTAGATGAGTTTGTTGTAGATGCGCTTCCT
>CAZBHP010000020.1:0-6359 GCA_964491795.1 uncultured bacterium
CATCCATCAGAGAGCCGCCTAGTGGATGAAATAAGTAGCCAACCGGGTTTTAAGTCACATTCAGTATATCGCAGATCTGTTTAGATTCTTCTTAATAGAAAACTAAAACAATATAATTTCTGTTTTGATTAAATCAATTCAATATTGTAAGATGCTCTCGCTAAAAAACAAAAAGGCGATAACGCTTGTTTTGTTTAGTAATAGATAAAAACCATGTAATCATAGAGGAGAAATAAAATGAGTGTATCTGCAAATTTTTGTTATGGGGCTGCAGCTGCCGCCGGAGGCGTCTTTGGATCAACGGTATCTGGCCGTTTACTATTCCCCATGATTGAGACTGAAGTAACCCGCTTCCTTGCTAACCGCTCTGAAACAGTTAAGCGATATGTTTGCATTATCGGAGGTGCCTGGATAATCTCAAAAATCGCACATTATGTAATTGAACTCTATGGCCAACAAATCCTTTCATCACAACCGCGAATTGTTGGACGTGCTGATTCAACCACAAAAGATGGTGAAACTCGAGGAATGACTCAACAAACGGCTTTTGATGCTGGAAGAGAACAGTTGATTGCAATCATCACTCAAGCTGTTTCGACGTTTTTCGGTTACCTTTTTGGGCCTTTAAGAGATATTTTAGGGGGTCAAGGGGAGCCGACAAGGAGACCTGCATGAGTTTGTCTTTGAATACAGGTGTTTCAAAGTTTGTTAGTGGATTTGCTGGAGGAATGTTCGGCACATTAGGAGCTGTAGAAGTGTCTAGAAGAGAGAGTGTCTCTGAGAGAAGAGATTCTAGAACAACTGTCCGTGTAATGGCATGCAGAGGGCGTTTAGGTCTTGGAGAAGGCTCAAGATTAGGTTTGCAGGGGCCGAGGTTAGATCACCGATATGGCGTAGAAGATGAACTCCCCCCTGAAGAACAGGATCTATTAAATGCTGAGCGCATTGCAGAATAGAGGAAATTTTTGGAAACACAAAAAGAAGTCATCGGATTACTTGAGCGATTGCTGAATTGGTGGGTTTCACACCCGTCGGATGCTGTAAAGGAAAATAAAGTCAGTCAGTAAGAGAGCAGAAGCCATAAAAAAGGCTGCAAATAAAAAAGCAGAGCATAAAACAAAAAACATTATAACGAGGAGTCATTATGAGTGTGTTTAGTGGAGTAGGTATGTTGAGTGCATTTACTGGAGGAATATTTGGTGGAATGGTAGCGCCAGAAGAGCCCAGAAGAGATGCTGAAACAACAGAAAAGGTGGTGATCTGTAGAGCTTCTATAGGTCTTGGAGGAGGCGGAGGTGCGACTGTAGAGATGTGTCGACGTAGTAAAGAAGATAGAGCTGCTCTTAAAAGACATGACAGAGAGCATAAACAGACAATCAGAGAAAATAAAGAAATCACAAGGAGAGAGACCATAGCAGGAGACGCTACTGTTTCTGAGCATTTGAGGGAGATTCATCACGGAAGAGCTCGAGCAGCAGAAGATCGTAACAAACAGATAGAGAGGGACAGGGAAGATATCAAAAAATGGGGTGCTCCTCCAAAAAGCCCGTTTGACAGACGCTAGTGTATCAACCTAACAGTTTATACCACTTCACTTATGTTACGCAATTTTGCGTAATATGAGCGCTTAAGAAAGTGGCATGAGGGGGACCATCTTCTCAAGAAGGGCAGGTGGTGCCCCTTGATGCCAGGCGAGGAAGCGGTCGTGTGCACTTTCATTCTCTTGGCAGTAGGCGGTATACCAGAGATGCTTATAGAGAAATATCACTTTGTGTGAGAGATGCTCTTCCCAGGAAGCGAGTATGGGATAGGCTTTGCGAACTTTTTCTTGGAGAGTAGAAAGGGGGAGAGGGCCTAGTTGTTGAAGGAGGGAAAGGAGGGGAGAGTCTTGAGCGGAGGGGAGAGAAGAGGCGGCCATGTCGTGTTGCAGACTCCAGAGATGGACTTTTTCTTCAAGATGAGAGAAGGTGATCCCTTTTATCTTTTTGAGAGTTTTTAGAGTTTCTTGAACAGTTTCGCTAAGAGAGATTTCAGGATTTTCTATATGGGTAGAGGCGAGAAAAGTGGACAGGGTAGTTGCAAGAGCGTCTGGGAGGGGTTTTTCTATATGTTTCCAGAGAAAAATTTCTAGGGCAAGAGGTGAGAGCTCTTGGAAAAGGGGACACTTTTCCATCTTTTCAAAGAGATCTAAAAGAGAAGAGAGGAGATTTTTAGACTCTTTTTTTCTATCGATAAACTGAAAGATCTCTTCTCGAATGACAGGAAGATAGAGAAGACAGGTCCCTTTAGAAAGAGAGCTTACATAATGAATGGAGGCTTGTAGGTTTTCCTCAAGTTCTTTTTTAGAGAGCTTATGGACAAAAGGGGCTAGGAAAAGAATGTCTTCTATATTTTTTTCTGTGACGAAAGAAAGTCTCATTGAAAGAGGGGAGCGGTCGAGTGTTTCAGCAAGAAAAGATGAGAGATAAGGGTGAAGATCGTCAATAGAGCGTATCTTTTCGATCTCTTGTAATCCTTCAAGACGGGTGTGGACAGCTTTTTGTAAAGAAGAGCTTGAGAGGATGGGGTTTTTGGCAAGCTCTTCAAGTTGCAAACCGGTGATGATTTTATCAAGGGGATCGTACTGAGTAATAGGAGCTTTTTTTTCGATCTCTTTTTTAGGGAGGAGGTGTTTTTGCATCGACCATATGGTGTCGGTGAGTTTTTCTAGAGAGGCGCGCTCGCCGTTGATTAAAGCAATACACTCAGAGATTTTTAAAGCGATGAGACTTGCTGTATGGTAGGGGTGGGTGTCAGTAGAGGCATTTTTAGATTTCCAGCTGGCTAGGTTTTTCTTAATGAGGTATTCAATGTTGAGTTTACCATCTGGGTAGAGGGCTTTTTTTTCCTCTTCAAATCTATCTAAATAGTAACGGACTTTTTCCCAGGTTTTTCTAAGCGCTGTATGACCCAGGCGATAGATAGGGAATTTTTTAGTAAACTCTGGAAGAATTTCTTTAAAGAGGAGAGAGGCGATCTTGTGAGACCATTTCTTAGGATTTTTTTCGCGGAGGATCTCTTGTTTGATACTTTTTGCTAGAAACAGATTCAGGTCGGAAAAAGGGTCGTGAAATTCTTCTGTCTCATCGATGGGGAGTAAACGTTTTTCTTTTTGACTAACTGGATTGCTTATGTCACCGAATTTTGGAAGAAAGTCGTCTTGAGAAGAGAAGCTGTGAGAAGAGGTTGATCGCATAAGTTTAAGTAAAAAAAATTTTAAACGTTAAGTTCCCTTCTATAATAAATAGAAATTTATGTGAAGAAATATTTTTTTTATAAACTACTCTTGGAAAAGTAGAGGGGAAAGTGCTAGAATGAGGTTTCATTTTTACTTAGCTGAGGCTGTTTATGAATTCTATTCAACTTGCAGGCCACTTAGGGGCTGATCCTGAAACAAGGTTTACTCCAAGTGGGCAAAAGGTGACAACTCTTCGTGTTGCTTGCCGCGCGCGAAAAGATGAGACAATCTGGTGGAAAGTGACAATCTGGGGTGACCAGTTTGATCGCATGCTCCCTTATTTAAAAAAAGGAAGTGCGATTATGGTCTCTGGAGAGTTTACCAAAGCCGAAGTATATAATGACCGTGAAGGGAAACCTCAGGTATCACTTCAAGTAGTAGCCCATAATATCTCTTTTAGTCCTTTTGGCCGCCCTGGCGGTTCTAAGGAAGGGGGAGGGCAGCAAGAAACCTCTTATAATAATAACAATTCCCCAAGCTTTGGAGCTGATAATAGCTTTAACAGCTCTCGTGGAGGGAATGCCCAAGAACAAACGGATACCTTTTTAGATGAAGAAATCCCCTTCTAACCAAGCACCACAACCACCCCCTGGCACTATTTGCTGGAGAGTTGAAAAAGGGGGATTATCCCTCATTCATCTTTTGCGCGAAAAAGCCTCTATTTCTGGAAAAGAGGCTAAACGGGCTGTAGAAAACGGGGGTTGTTTTATCAATGGGAAACTAGAAAAGTTTGCTTCTACAAAGGTCCCTGCTGGTAAAGAGATCCTTTTTTATCTAGATCGGGTAGAAAAGAGAAAAAAAGAGCCGCTTCGTCCTCTTTATCAAGACGAATATTTTCAGGCATTTGATAAGCCCCCTTTCTTTGTGTGTGATGAAACATGCACACTGCACCGTTTAGATAAGGAGACCTCAGGTGTTCTTTTAATCTCTGAACGAAAAGAGTTCTTCCTCCTCTTTAAAAGACGTGAGATCGATAAACGGTATTACGCGGTTGTTGAAGGAGAGATTAAAGAAGATAAAGGGGAGATCAATAGACCTCTAGATGTTGTAAGACTTTACGAAGGGCAAAAGCTCATGGGTGAAGTAGAAGAGGGTAAGCCTAGCATCACCAGATGGAAAAAAATTGCTACTAAGAATCGATTAACCCTTTTGGAGTGTCGCCCTATTACGGGAAGGACTCACCAGATTCGAGTCCATTTGGCTCTTATGGGTAACCCTGTTGTTGGAGATGCCCAATATGGCAACCGCTATACGAAAGGGACAAAAAGGATGCTTTTGCACGCTCATAAAGTAGCTTTTACCCATCCTATGACCAAAAAGAAGATGACGATCTCATCGCCTGTGCCTAAAGAGTTTTTAGAGTACTTTGATGAAGATCTGTTTCGTTAGACTTTCTGCTTTAGGGGACATCGTCATGATGCTCCCTTTTATACGGACCCTTCAAAAAAAATTCCCTGAAGCCAAACTTACCTGGGTTATCTCCAAGAGTTTTTATCCGATTGTAAGTAAGTTAGAAGGGGTTGAATTTATCTGTGTAGATAAGGTTCGATCTTGGTCTGACTTTCAAAAAGCAAGGCAAGTATTTAAGGGCCACTCTTTTGACATACTTTTTGCTATGCAGGCATCTTTTTCGGCTAACCTTTTATATCCTTTAATCTCTGCAACAAGAAAAATCGGATTTCCACGAGCACGCAGCAAAGACCTACACTCCTTATTTACAAAGGAATCGATACCTTCTAATCCCGATCATACAGTCGATCTCTTTTTAGAGTTTGCCCATTATATAGGGGCCACTGAAACTTGTTATGAGGGAGAAGTGCCACTAACTGCGGAAGAAAAAGTCCCTTTGTATCACGAACCTTATTATATATTGCACCCTTGTAGTAGTATGCCTGTTTGCGATTGGCCAACTGACAGATATATTGCTCTTGCAAAAGTTTTATATGCAAAGTACGGCTTTAAACTTTTGTTAACCGGAGCGCCCAAAGATATAGAGACTGTAGAAAAAATTAGAAGTAATGTCCCTTATGCAGAATCTCTTGCTGGAAAAACAACACTGCGTCAAATGGCATCTCTTATTTTTAATGCAAAATTTGTAATTGCCCCCGATACAGGACCTCTACATATTGCTTCTTCTTTTCAGAAACCTACAATTGGGCTCTATGCAACAAGCTCTCCGCAATTAACCGGTCCTTACTTTTCTCTTGATACGGTGGTAAATAAGTATGAAGAGATGAAAGAGCTTCTTAAAGGGGAAGGGGGAAAGATTCGTTCTCCGCGCATCTATGATAAAAGGGCGATGGAGCTTATTTTAGTTGATGAAGTTTTAGAAAAAATCGAGACTTCTTTATCTAGGAAGCTTGTTTTTAATTAGTTAGAATGTTTTTGGCGCTATAATCTCTCTTTTTTTCCAAGTATTCGTCTTCAAGAATAAATCTCTCCCTCTCTAAAACCCCTTCGCAAAACCGTGATAATTATAAATTTATGCAAAATAGTTCTTAAAAATGAAACAAAATAGAGATTTATATTAATAATTATGGATATAAGAAAGTCAAATGGATTATGTAATGTTTGTATAGCATTGCGTGAGTCAAAAAGGAGATTTCTATGAAACCATTGTTAAGAGTACTCTCCCTAGGCGTGACGATGGTCCTCGCCTACGGGTGTTGTAGTGGGTGCCCAGCAGCAGATTGCACCACCCCTATGCGTGAAAAACAAGAATGTTGTCCTCCTTCTGTAAGAAGAGGGGCATGTAAAGAGGACTGCGCTCCAAAGTGCGCACCTAAGTGTCCTAAAAAAGAGTGCGCTCCGAAGAAAGAATGCGCTCCGAAAAAAGAGTGCCCTGCTCCAAAAAGAGAAGAGTGCCCTGTTAAGGAAAAAAAATGTTGCCCACAACCTAAGAAGGATTGCTGCCCTAAAAAGGAAAGTTGTCCTAAGCCGTGTGTAGCTCCCCCTGCAAAAGAGGAGTGCCCACCTAAGAGTTGTCCTCCAAAACCAAAAAACAATTGTTCATAAGTAGATGATTGAGAATGAAATGCAATTATTTAATCAAGATGTTGTCAGAAATAGCCTTGATACCTAT
>CAZBHP010000020.1:6369-10368 GCA_964491795.1 uncultured bacterium
TATGAGTAAGTCTTTAATCAAACAACTTTGCACTGTAGGAACCTTTGTTGTGTGCGCCTTTAGCTTAGTTGCATGTCAAAAGTCGCAACAACCAAATGGTAGAAAAAAAAGGGGTACAGCAAACCGCTCTCTTGCACAAGTAGAGATGGTGCAGGCTCCTGAAGCTAAGCAAGCTGAATAACTACAATTTAAGTTGTAAGAACAAAAGTTAGAAGGGAGGCGAATAGCCTCCCTTTTCTTTTTCTAATAGACCTCTTCTAGCGAGGAGGGGGCAGCTCTTGTAATAGCGCTTGAGAAACGATGGTGGTTAATGCTTCAGGGAGACCGTGCCTTCCTAAAAGCCTCTGCACATCTTCTACTAAAGCTTGCGCTAGAGGTTCAACGACTTGTGGAGTTACTTCGCTAACGAAAGGAATTCTAGACGGGTCTATATATGCGGGATAAGGGGCTTCGACTCTAGAAGCTAGCTCGTATAAGGTAGTAATTTCGGCCTTTATACCTTCCAAAAATTCAGGATTAAAGGAGGTCATTCCATCGTCTCTCGCAATGAGATCATCTCTCCTTCCTCTCGCAGCATACAGATCTCCGCAAAGTTCTATGTAAGAGCTGGTTGCTCTGTCTAGGTTTCCAAGTGTGGTAGTAAATGACAGTTTCTGTTGCTCCATATGAGTGTTTAGTTGTCTTTGTAAAATCTCAAAGGCTTCTCTAGAGGCTTCATCATCTCTTCCATGTGCGATTGCATTAGCTTGTTCTATCATGCCATGTTGCGTTGCAAATTCAGAATCTCCCGTAGCGGTAAACAAAGCGTTGATATGAAGTTGAAGCTCTCTAGTGTATGGATTTCTTCTGGTAGGGATTAAACCGTTAATAGCTGCATGAGCTCTCAAAGCGTTTCGGTAAGAATTAATCATCTTTAGAGAATCTTTGAGAGTGCAGTGTAAAAAGGAGATGAGATTTCTTGTGAAAGTGTCTAACTGCACATGCCTTGTATGTCTTCTTCTAAGTAAAGTCTCAAATTCTTGTGTAGCGTCAAGTAAAAGCGCTTGAAGATCGTCAATTTGTATAGAAGTACGCGCTCTCTCAGGCTGTTGTCGTAAATTAGCTACGCAAACCTTTATAGCTTCTAAACGTATAGCAATAGAGCGTGTTTCATCGGTTGCTCCAGCGGCTGGAACTAGCTGACTTAAAACTCTTCTTCGCACCTCAGGGGATTCGCAAGAAAAAGCGGCAGCGTCTAAAAGGCGAATATAACTCATGGTAAGTCCTTCTAGTCGAGTGCGGAAGGGGCTCAAAATACGAGCATAATTTCTTACTAACGCAGAGGGCAGTTGCAGAGTGGCTAAGGTGTTTGAAAGGTCGGTTACAAGTTGTAACATTTGAACTCCCATAGCTTCTACATCAGCGTACACTTCTTCAGCAGAAAGGGGATCAGTTGTGCCTTCAAGAGGTCCTTCTAATCTCATTACGAGGTTTCTCCAATGATTAAGGATTCCTAAAACACCGGGAGGAGCTGGGGGTTGTTGGACGTCAAGGGTTGGAGGGGGTGCATTTCTACAAGGTGGGGGAGTTAAGCTATGCATGAATGCAACATGTGCTGCGAGAGGGGCAAGATCTCCTTCTCTATTTCTAGCTTCACAAAATGTTTGTACAGCTGCACTTACAACTCGCCTCACAAGACCTGGAATATCAGGCCTTGCAGAAGTGAAGGAAGTAGTAGAATCTAAAGAGCTGTTTATTGCTTCTAGTCCAAGTCGTGTAGCTCTTAAAGCTAAAGTTCTATCTGTAGAAAGAAGGTAAAAAAGTTGGGCCCACAAATTTTTTGCAGCCCCAACTATAAGTTCGTTTCGGTCGGTAGGATTTCCTGGGATAGAAACTCTACGTAACAACGACCCCAAAAGAACATCTAGCGTGGAGTCTGTTTGGCCTTGATCTGCACGCCGTATTGATCTGCGGTCGGTATGGCGTTGCATCTCTAAAGCTAGAAGAAGGTCTTTAAGACAGGCCTCAGAAGCTCTTACGATATCAGGCGGGATGAGATCTACAGCAATTAAAGAAGCCCCATTACTAGAAGCCCCTTGTCCCTGGCCTGGAGTAAGAGTTTGTATGAGCTGTAGCAGTAGGTCTGCGAGGGCATTCATAAGAGGAGGAGAGAGGCCCTGAGGGGAAATAAAGCTGTTATGAATGTTTGCAAAGAGATCTGAGACATGAGTTTTTCTTACCATCATCAATAAGAAAGTGGTATGCATCTTATTGATAATCCATTGAATCGGTCTTGCAAGTTTATCTCCACACCATATAAGAATAAATAAGGGGGTTGTAAGGATAGAGAGTAGAATGCCGAGTTTTCTATATCTTGAAGAAACAGAGGAGACGAGGTTATCGATCGCATTACGACACTTGGTAAGCCCATCTGTTAAAGCTGAAAAAATGGGTAAAACAGCTTGGACAGCCCGAACGGCAAAGTCTCTATGAAAAGCTTCTAAAGAATCGTGCGTTCTTAAGAATTGTCTGCTATTAATATAAGCCACTGTTTCGGCTTCTACATTTTCAACTCCAAGCTGACCGCTATTTTCAGCGTAGACGAGTCTGCCTCTGCACACAGCACGACAGGCTCCAGCTAATATGTCTAGAGGTTTTCTAGAAAGCCTCTCTGCGGGGGGAAGGTTTAACATTCGATCTAATTGTCTATACACTAGACCAAAAGCATGGGTAAAAAACTTATCCCCAACCCAAAATACAACCGAGATAAACCCTTGCAGAAAAAGTCTATAAGGGGCCCACAAGTGGGTGCAGTCACCTATTTTTTCAACTGTAGCTCTTCGTAGAGCTTTTCCTAAAAGCACAGGATCGCTGCGTGTATTCGGATCTCTAGCGGCAAGTTCTGCTAGTACAGTCTTATAGTCGGGCAGTAGGTGGCTATCAGAGGTTTCCACAAGGTTTTTGACCCAATTGTAAATAGCAACCCCTTCGAGGAGCTTTGCAGTTCGGTCGTAAATTGCTCTAAGAGTTTGAGAATCCGCGGTGTGCATAACATGTGGACTTAAAGCATCTCGCAATGTCCGTGCGGCTATTTGGGCCCGCATATCTACACTTTCAATGGGGAATGCGTTTACACCAAGAAGGCAAAAGCTAAAGCCTTCTCCTAAAATCCCTGTTTCATAGGGTCGTGTCAAAGCAGCGCGAAGGTCATCTCTATCAGCTGTACGAGGCCTGGCCGGTGTAAGTAATCTTCCGCCAGGAGTAAAAACAGCTGGGCTCTCTTGAGCGGAAGGGGAAGGTTCTAATTGTCTAGCAAGTTCTAAGGTTTTTAGTGCGGTTACTGCTCGCTTTAAAGCTCTTTTTTGCGCTTCTCTTCTGGACCTTTCTGCGGGAGTTGCATCGTCTGTGAGAGATAGAGCAAAATGCTCAGGAGGGGCAATCGCATCCCACGCAACTGTGGAAGTGGTTGGAACAACCTCTCGTCCCGTTAAAGTATCTCCGAGCTCTCTTTCTACATCTCTAACAATCCCTTCGAATTCTTCTCGAGAAACTTGGACAACTTGTCTTAGTGAGTTATAACTGTGAGTATAAAAACCGGCTCTGGTAGACAATCCTGCCCATCCAGCAACCGTTCCAGCAACCGTTCCTGCTACATTGGCAACAGTAGGAAATGAGGGGGCTGTTGTAGGATCTTCAGGACGAAGCCAGCTGTAACGACGCTCTAGCGCTGCTGCTGCATCAGGTGGCAATAGGTCACGGGCAGCTTCTCGAACTCCTAAAGCATTACCTATTCTTTCTAGCCCGGTCATAATTCTATCTACTAATCCAGAAGTAGGAGCGCCTGCGGAAGTCATAATAGATCCTTTATTATTAAGTAACCCTTAAATTATAAGCGATTTTGTAATAAACCCAAACGAATTTGCTCTTTTTACACTTCTAAAAAACGTAGAAAATTTTTTAGTAATCTATTACAAAAAAAATTACTTAACCTCTGGACGAAATCTCTTCTCTCCTCTAGTT
>CAZBHP010000020.1:10378-14554 GCA_964491795.1 uncultured bacterium
ACGAGTCACATTTCTTCTTCTTAGTTTAATTTTTACTTTTACCACTTTTCCTCAAAAAGGGTGGGCGGCCGGGTGTGTAAGCCCCTGTGCTCCCTCATGCTGGCGACTATCGGTTGAAGGGGACTACTGGATTGTTTTCCGTAAAACAATGCATATACAGCCCCATTCTTACCTGTACGCGTCTGGGGAAGATTTATTAGTTACAACAGAAGAAGGAACTCTCTATTCTGTAGAAAATATGCAGCGGATGGATTTTCGCTATAAACAAGGATTGATTGCGGGGATTTTTTACGACCCAAATCCCGAGCATACAGTAGGCCTTGTTTTTAAGGGTCTCCTTGAGTGGAATCAAATTCGGAAAGCAACAAGCCCAGGTAATCAGCTTGTTGTCCCAACTTACCCAATAGTTACAAATGATTGGGTAGATACGACGTTTATAGAAATTGACTACCACGCTAAATTTAACTCGGCAGAGCTTGTCTATTGGAACCATGACACCCCTCGCTATGTCGACTATTTTTCATTTGCATGGCTCTTTGGGATTCCAGGGATTAAGCTGACCGATCGGATGACCTATCACAATACTAAGGAGTTTTTTTTAGGGACTTTTCACGACACTTATATGATCAGCATATCGAACGATATGATCGGTGCTGAGACAGGCTTTGATTTTGAAAATAATCCGACCTGTTATTTTACCTGGGCTCTCCAGGGCAAAGTTGCAGGTTATGCAAATATGCTCAAAAAAACTGTGACTTTGAATGATCAAAATAGCACGGCGGCTTTAGTTGATACGCAGATCAATAAGGTCCGGCCCGCTTATTCTTTAGATTTCAATACTTACATTCTCTTTCGTAGCAGACTTGGAGCTTTGCGTCTTGGATATAATTATTTTAATCTCTATGGGGCGGCTATTTCCCCAAATCAAGTCAGACGTAGCGATTCACTCTATGAGATTCAGATTTCTAAAAAGAGGATAGGATTTAACTCTTTTTATGTGGGTCTGAGCTTTGATTGGTAAAATCTAAAATACTATAAAAAAGAAAGGGAAGCGACTCAGGGCCAGAAAACCGTCTCTTAAGGCTGCTACCTTCCGATTCTGACCTGGTTCAAGCTTTTTTCTTCCTTGAGGCTCCCCAGTAACAAATCATAAGGGATCCTGTGTTTTCCTAAAACCTTTTTCTAGGAGGCCTTTTTTGTGTTCATACAGACAACTAAAGTTTGTAAAAGGGGATCATTTACAAAAAGGTTAGTTGTGATTTGAGTCTTTAAGGCTTCTAAACTAGGAGCAGGAAAGCTTGTGGGATCGTTATATTTTGTAATGAGTTTAAGAATTAACGCATTGATGTCTGAGGGGAGGGTAGGAGAGGTAACATTAAGCACAGTTTGGAGAAAAGAGGGGGTGATAGGCTGAAGAGCTGGAGGTAACTCTGAGGAGGTAGGTTTTGCTGAAGTATTAATATCTAATAAGTCGCTTAAAAGGAAAAGACCGAGGATATATTGTTGTGTTCGTAGTTGTGGGTTATTACCTGCTGCGATGCAGCTTAAAAGAGCCGTATTTAAATTTACAGGACTTAAGTAAAGGGTGTTAATAAGCTTTGATAGGTCTGAAATATTATTTTTTAGAGTTTGTAACCCTGAAGTAGTGGTGGCTCCTAAATTAATCGTCCCATCAAGGTTCGTCGCAATATTTGGACCAGTTGTGATAGTTAACAACTTATTCAATATAGTCATGAAGTCGTTCATGTGAATAATCCTTATTTTTCTTTTATTATAAACTGTCTAAAAGATTAATAAGTTACTGCTTCAGAGTTAAGAAGATAACGACCTGTATGAGACGATCTTTCAACGGCAATCTCTTCAGGGGTTCCAGAAGCAATCAGTTTGCCCCCTTTAGAGCCACCAAGAGGGCCTAGATCAAGAATATAATCAGCATTTTTTAAGACATCTATATTGTGCTCAATCAGCACAAGAGTATGCCCTTTATCTACTAGAGCATGAAAGATGGGGAGTAAATTGGCGATATCTTCAAAGTGAAGACCGATTGTTGGCTCATCGAGAAGATACAAGGTTGGACCCATGCTTCGTTTGACGAGCTCTTTAGTAAGGTGCAGGCGGCCAAACTCACCACCTGAGAGCGATTGGGTTTCTTGTCCCAAAGTCAAATAGCCTAAGCCCACTTGCTGAATCTGTTTTAGAATGCGATGTATTTTAGGGATGGCTGGGAGAAACTCTTTTGCTTGGTCGATAGTAAGTTGCAATATTTGGCCCAGGTTTTTTCCTTTATAGGAAACCGTCAAACTTAAAGGATTTAAACGCAGACCTCGGCATGTTTCACACGGGACATGTGCTGGAGGTAAAAATTGCAGTTCGACAATTTGATAGCCAAGTCCTTTGCAGGTTTTACACATACCGCTGACATGGTTGAAACTAAAATTTTTGGGCATAAGCCCTTGAGTGATTGCTTGAGGAAGAGATGCGAAAAAATAACGCAGCGGGGTGAGAAGGTCCACATAAGTGATCACATCGGAGCGGTTTGTCTGCTCACCAAAAGAGGGATCCAAGACAATCACACTTTCAAAATCTCCGACTTCTCGAAATGTCGCCTCTTCAGTGGAGAAGGTGTCTTTCGGATTGCGGCGCTCTACGTTTTTTTTCAGTGCGGGGGCAAGTATATCATGGATGAGGGTAGATTTTCCAGCACCTGATACCCCTGAAACACAAGTAAGAGCTTTTTTAGGAATCTTACAGGATAAGTTTTGAATATTGTGTTTGGAGGCGTTTTCAATATAAAAAAACTTGTTAAGATCTCTTCTTCTTGAAGGGACGGGGACTGTTTTTTCGCCCGAGAGGTAAGCGCCTGTTAAAGAATCTGGATTGTGCATGAGCTCTTTAGGCGTGCCAGAAGAGGTGATCATTCCCCCTAGGTGACCAGCACCTGGGCCAAAGTCAAAGACAAAGTCAGAGGCAAGGATAATATCTTTGTCGTGTTCTACTAAAAGAAGGGTATTGCCGAGGTCTTTGAGCTTTTTTAAAGAAGAGAGGAGAAGATGATTATTGTATGGATGAAGCGATATGGTAGGCTCATCTAAAACATAGAGAACACCTGTTAGTCCAGAGCCTAATTGTTTTGCTAAACGGGTCCTTTGGATCTCTCCTGGAGAGAGGGTAGGCGCTGTCCGGTTGAGTGATAAGTAATCAAGACCAAGTTCAATCAGAAGCATCAAGCGCATAGTGACTGTATGAAGAGCTTCTTTAAGGACTTTTGTCCCTGTGCATTTCTTTAGAAATGATAAGACATCAGCGAGCGGCATTTGGGTAAGAGTTGGAAGGGTGATCCCGTTGATCTTTACATTGCGTGCCAATGGATTGAGTCTACTTCCTTCACAGGCGCCACACTCATACTCTTTAAGGATGGGAAATACACTCTGTCTAAATTCGCCTTTACCAATTTTTGCTATACGGGCAAGCAAGGGATGGATCCCAAACCAGCGCATGGAACATCCCTCTAGCGTTTGTGATCTGTTTGATCCTTCAAAAACGAGATGAAGCTTTTCTTTCGATAGATGTTGTAGGGGCAGGTCAACGTCAACATCTTCTTTTTCTAGAAGCTTTCTCAAAACATTAAAGGTGCTTCGATCGAAATACCCTTTTAAAAGTCTCTCTAGAAGTTCAAGAGCGCTATATTTGAGGACAGAAGCTTCCGTATGTAAAGAGGCGCCATAGCGGATACCAAGACCGTTACACTCCAAACACATCCCTTCTTCTCTATTGAAAGAGAAAGTTTGAGGGGTCAGAGACGGATACGTTTTACCGGTCGATTCGACAGCAAAGTTGAGATTATAAAAGAGATCCTTATCGGAGAGGGCAACAATCACTGTCCTATTAGCTCGAAATGAGGCTTCTTCAAGAGCTGCAAGGATCCGTTTTTTGCCGGTTTCTTCTACAGTAATACGATCTACCACAAGAGCGAGGTTGTTTTTACGATAGGAATCAAAGGGGATCTCTTCATCGAGCTCATAATAAGTTCCGTTGAGACGGATGCGGAGGTAACCTTCATTCTGTAATTTCTGCTGGATCGTAGAAAAAGGGGTTCCGTGCTTGACTTCAAGGGGAGCTAAAATCTGGATAGGTGTTCCAAGAGGTAGCTCTAAGATTTTTTCTAAGACGTACTGA
>CAZBHP010000021.1:0-14235 GCA_964491795.1 uncultured bacterium
AACTTTAAAAACCGATCCATAGGAAAATCTATTTATCCCTTTCGATATTAACCTATAATTACAGGTGATTTTTTTCATTTTATTTTAAAAAGAATATAGTTTATTGATTGAAAGTATTACTATGGAAACTAAAAAATACAATCTTCCGCTCTATTTTGGTAAGTGTCTTGGAAAATCTTTTGAGATTTCCTCAACCCCCGTCCAAAGCTCACAAGGTCTCTACGAAATAGGGGTTACAGAAGAACAAATCCTTACGTATGCAAAGGAAAATTTACCGCAAGAAGGGATCTTGAAAGTAAGCTCTACAGGGCTTGTATATGTAGATCTTCCCGATCGCTATATCCACGATCTCTCTTCTCTTGTAGGAAAAATAGGTGTGCAAACACCACCTTACTTTACAGGGCAAGATTTTTTAGGGGCTCATATCACTAGTATACTAAAAGATGAAATATGCGGCCTTCCTCTTGAAGAGTTACACCAGACCATCCCTTTTACACTTACAGGATGTTATAAAGTTGAACCGCTAAATTGGGATGAGATGCGTCATATTTGGTGTCTGACACTAGACGCACCTCTTTTAGAAAATCTCCGCACAAAGCTCTCCCTTTCTCCCCGTATACAAGATCAACCATTTCACATTACCTTCGCAGTAGAAAAGCGATTCTTTTCTCTTTCAGATATTTTGGAACAACGTAACGAAGAGATTGTCATCAGACATATCTTGTAAATTACTTATTTCCCTTATAACCTGAGTTTTTGGTTTATCAGGTTGACGGTCAATGAGTTTTGGTTTAAATTTCAAAGAACTTAAGCGAACCAATAGCTAAAGCGCCTATAGATGAAGCAAGGAGCCATAGGCGTTTCTTTGAAATTTGGAGTGTCCGCTTCACTAAAATATCCAACTTTTGAAATCACTTGGGTATAAACTCTCTTTTGCATTAAGATTTGCCTAAGTTTTTACAAAGGAAGTTTTTATGCGTCATTGTTTTAGATTTTTTTTCGTTATGTTTTTTTCTGCCTACACACTTTCACTTCAGGCAATGCCTCAAGAAAGTGCTACATATTTTCCAGAAGCAGCGATTCATCCCGCATCTCTTGCTGCTCTCCCTGCTTATGAAGTGCCTTATCGTATTCTTACAAGCAAAGACCCCTCTGGTCTAGTTGTAGAACTCGATGATGGATCAACTTGGAGAATTGTTGAGAAAGGTGGAGCACAAAAGATAGCTCATTACTGGGCGATGAATGATCGTCTTGTTATCTTCCCAACCCTTTTACCTTTTTGGAGTGGAGCCCGTTTTTATCTTTATAATGAGCGTTTATCTGATAGCATTTATGCTGAGCTTAGCTTGGGTCCTATCGCAGGGCGCGCCTCTACCAATGAAATCTACGTAATTACACCAGAAGCTGGACTATGTCAGCTCGTAGATGGCATTGGACGCACTTCTAACTGGGCAATTCACCCAGATGATGCCTCAGCATTTCTCTCATGGAGACCTAATCAAGCTGTAATCATAGGAGGCTTAACAGGTTCCGTTTCTGCTTGGTTTACTCGATATAATCCAGGTTATATCTTAATTAACGTAGAAAAAAATACCTATGTTCGCGCAGCACTTCAATAAATAAGTCTAAAAAAATCTCTGATGGCAGTCCTAGCAAGGCCTGCCATCTTTTTTAAAAATTTTTATTTATCTTTAAAAAAATTTTAACTATTCTTATCAGTAAATATACAAATCTTACACAAAGGAGATTGTTATGACTGGTAATGTAAATGGTTTCTGTCCTGCTCAAGGATATTACACACCTGGAATGGCTGTACACGCTGTTAGTGGAGGAACACCACGTTTTCGATATACCCCAGCAGTAACTCCATGCTGTTCTCAGCCCGGTACCCCTCGGGGAGCAGTATATGCCCCATCACCTAGGATGTTAGGATGCGTTGCTCTACCCGGAACTCCTTCATCTCACCACGAATCATCACCGCGCGCGCCCCTAACTGACAGAGCAAGACATTTGTTTTCAGCTTCTCATATCTCTGCAATGATGCACCGGCATTTTCCACCCACTGCTCCTCAACACTCAGGAGCTCATGTCTATGCGGGAGCTGTTCCAACAGCAGCACCTCTTTCAACTGGCGCAGCCTGTTATGGATATTTTCCTCAAGTAGGACCTCAAGCGGCCTCACCTTCTTCTGGTATACCCCACATGCCATTTCCTCCGCCTCCAGCAGCAGCGCATGAGCCTTTCAGATCTGCACCTTTTTTTCCTGTGCCCGCCGCAGCACCCCCTCCTTTACCGACAGCAGGATTAGCAAACTTCCCCGGTGGTGCTATATCTCGACCTCCAATTCCTGCAAGAGGAGCAGCTATTGCATCAAGAGCTGCTGCGGTGCCTCCTATGGAACCAGTCTACCCTCTAAGAAGAGAATCATGTCCAATGGCTGCACCTCCTCGCTCTGCTTTTTTACCCAGAGGAGCACCTCGCGGCGCTGCACCAGACGAAGTGGATTCTCGACCTTCTCCTCCTATCGAACTTAGCCTTCCTGTCGGTCGATTTGGTCGTGCTCTTGCAGCAGCACCACCGAGAGCAGCTACCCCTTGTTGTACAACCGTGGTAATACCCTCACCTCGCGGCACTCCTCCACCTTGCGGCACTCCGCGATCAACAAGGAGTCTACCTCCGGCTAGGTTTATACATACTATAGCAAATGATCGAGGAACACCTTTTCCCGATCCACTCCCAACGCCTGTTTTTATTCATACTGGACATGCTACAGGCTCCTCTCCTTCACATAGACCTTTGTGGGGAGATAGTCCAAGATGGGATAGCCCAAGCACTACTAGAAGGGGAACGCCTTTCCCAAGAGGTTCAACACCTGCTCCTTTTCCAGATTGTTATAGAGGGCCCTCTCCAGCCCCCACAGCGGAAGTTTCACACCCAGGAGAGCATCCTCCTGCAATTCTAACATCTAGAAGAACTAGCGCTGCTGAAACTCCAAAAGAAGATTCTAGAAGGAGTACTCCAGCAGCAACACCTGAACCTCCAAAAGAAGCTGAGGCTACTGCTGCTCTAGAATAAGTGAATAAGAGGTCGGAAAAGCCTCATTGCGATAAGCAATGTAGGCTTTTTTGTCCTTATTATAGTGGGAGTAAAAGACCTTCCCTTCGTAGAGATGCACCTGCGCAAGCGAAGAAACAGGAGATTTTTTTTGGTCCATGAAAGCAATGCTAACACTTAGGTGTTCCATCGTGATGGGGTAGATATTTAAATAAGGCTTTAGCTTACAATCACCGTTGATATGGTGCAGAAATTTTTCTGTTACTGACAAAAGAAGCTCTTTTGCTTCTTCTTCTGAAACTTCTTTAGCGATCATAAAATCGGCATAAAAAGAATCTATCTTTCCCTGATTAAAATACCCTCCCTGACCAAGAGATACCACACCAAAATCTTTGGTAGCAACCGTTACAAATGCTTTAGTGGAATCGTAGCAGTTTCTTACATAGACAGGTTTTTTCACACAGGCAGAGAAAATGCAACCAACTATAAGAAGGGATTTTAGAGTCATACTTTATTTATACTATATCTTTACAAGAGCTGCAAGCAAACTTGTAAATTCTTCTCGATGCACAAGTTCAATCTCCCCCGTACTCGGTTGATACCGTGTATAATGAATCCACCCTTCTAGAAGAGATACGTGAGACACTTCAATGAGAGGATACTGTTTTTTCTTTGCCTTATTGATAAAAGAAATGGTGATCTCTATGTTTTTTTCGGTAAGACTCTCCTTAATCCCGTGCGTTTTTTCAAGTAGAGAAATCTTTCTAAGAAGAGTCTCTGCTATACGATGAATCAAAAGACGCGCTCGTAATATGTCAGTTTCTTCATAGATTTCATAGTCGAGTCTAAAGCGTTTATTATTTAAACACTCCTCAACAAGATGAGCTCCGTACTCTTTTGCTATTTCTCTATGAAAACTCAAACGGGCCTCTTCTAAAAGAGAAGCTACATCTTTTTTAGAACTACAACTAAAGAGAAATAAAAGAGGAAACAAAAAATAGAAATTCATAATTTCTAAATGCAAAAAAAGAGAAATAATTTCAACTTATTTGTTCCAAGATAGAATTACTTTTTTATCTTTTTCAAAACCTAAACGAGAAATACTGCCTGTAGAAAGAGAGAGGTATTTTCCATAAGAAACAGATAAACCAAGAAACCTAGCACTTAAAGCCCGAGAAAAGTGGCCGCTAGAAAAAAAGAGAACTCTACCACCATAAAAAAAGGCTTTTTCAATCATACGATCGGCCCTCTTTTCTATTTCTGCCCAGGTTTCTCCTTCTGGAGGATCTTTAGAAAAAACAGTCCAATCAGGATCAAAGGCATGGATTTCCTTAGATGTCAATCCTTCATAGAGACCATAATTCCATTCGAAAAGATCGTGATCAACCATGGCTGCTCTTGCAAATCCTGCAAGAACACATGTATCAAAAGCGCGCTTAAGCGGGCTTGAAAAAACCGCAGTAAACGAAATCTTTTTTAATTTAGCTCGTAATGAGCGCGCCTCTTTTCTCCCTTCCTCTGTCAAAGGAAGGTCTGTATAACTTGTGTGCTGCCCCGAAACTGTCCACGGGGTAGCACCATGCCGAACGATGTAGATCTCAACCTGTGCATTCGATGTCTTGGTTGTCTTGGTAACTACCATCTTCGTTTTCGTCTTCTTCCTCTAAAGATTCTAGGTCGTCTTCTTCATTTTCAGAATCAATTGTATCCTCTAATTCTAGAGCTCCCTTCGTAATTTCTGCCGTAGCAGCAACTCCTTCTACAAGAGATACTTCTCCACCCGCCGCCTTATACTCGTTAGTGAGAAGGTTTTTACACACTTCTACCATTTGAAAGTCTAAGTTTTTGAGCCGAGCAAAAATAGGGGCCTGTTTCCCCATGTCCTTAGAAAGCTCATGATGCAAAACAAGCAGTTTTGTGAAATAATTTAAAAAGTGCTTCACTAAATGGCCACTGTCAACCTTCTTAAATACAGGTTTTAAGACACCGTCTTTAGTCATCTCTTTTTCTATGATAGAGTATTTTCTAGGTCGTCCGCGGCCTCGTTTTACTTGAGTTTCTGTGGGAAGCGCATGCTTTCTAGGTCGTCCACGGCCTCTTTTTGTTTGTTCTTGAACAGGAAGAGCTTCTCCCTCTTGTATAGACGTCATAATTATACCACCATTATTATAAAATAATATATGATGTTACTATAACAAACCTATTTTAAATATTTAATAAATGAATAAGAACAATGATAATGAGAATGGGACTAAGATACTTAATGTTGAATTGCAGAATTTTTTCCACAAGAGAAAATCCTAAGTAAAGAGGTCCTGCCCCCTCCCGTAAATGCAAAGATGCCTCTTTTATTCCTAATCTCCATCCTACTAAAATAAGGGCTGCAAGTCCACCCAATGGGATTAAGAAATTGATACTTAGCGTAGAGATGAAGTCAAAAAAACCGCTCTTACACACTCCAAAAGAAAGAGCACTCGGCACCCCTAAAAGAAATGAACCAAGCCCACACCAAAAAACAGCTTTATGTCTCCCCCATTTTTTCTCATCTATCCAATACGCAATGAGAGGCTCCATAGCAGAGATTTGAGAAGTAAGACCTGCTAAAAAGATTAAAAGAAAAAAGAGGATCGTCAGAAAGTATCCGTAAGGAAGACCTTTGAGAGCAAGGGGAAGCGTCTGAAAAAGAAGATCGGGGCCACAAGAAACTTCTGCCCCTACCGAAAAAACAGTTGTAAAGATGGCAATTCCGGCCAAAAGAGAGACTAGAATTACAGCTAATGCAATAGGGACAGAAAGATATGGAATACTCTCTTTTCCTCGCAAGTAGCTCCCATAAGTCACCATTGTCCCCTGCCCGATGCTCAACCCAAAAAATGCTTGCCCAAGAGCCATCAAGACAACGCTTGGAGTTATATCTTGCCATTTGACCGCAAAAAGAAAAGAAAGGCCTTTTCCCCCTCCGGGCATTGTTAAGCCCTTAATTGCTAAGATAAGTAAGATGAAGAAAAGGAGCGGGACAAAGATCTTATTTCCAGCTTCTATCCCTTTTTGGACACCAAAGTAGAGGATAAGAGTGGAGAGGAACATAAAGCCCAGGTGTGTCCCGACAGCCCAAAAAGGCGAGGCTACCAAAGCATCAAAATAGCTTTTCGATTCTTGAATAGTTGAAAAGTGGGTCACCCCCCCCATCAAAGCTTCTAAAAGATAACCAAGAGTCCACCCACAGATAACGCTGTAAAAAGAACTTACAAGAAACCCTGTTACAATCGTCCCAAATCCAATTCGGCCCCAGAGAGTGCTTCTACCCAATTTTTTAAAAGATCCATACGGATTTAAGCCTCCTTTTCTGCCAATCACAACCTCTGCAATCAACGCTGGAAGACTGATAATGAGAAGGAAAATGGCAAAAAGGATGACAAAAGCTGCCCCCCCGTTTTGCCCCGCAACATACGGAAAGCGCCAAATACTGCCAAGGCCAACAGCCGAACCAATAGCAGCCCACATAAAGCCTATCTTAGATTTCCAAGTCTCGCGTTTCATTGGCCGATCAGTATATATCGGCACCAAAAGACCTTGCAAGATAAAGTTCCTAATTTATACTTCAGTATATCTATAGAAAGAGTTTTAGAGAGCTTATGGCTAAACAAAAAACTATTAACGTCTTTATGCTTACGATGATTAACATCGCAACCATTTTAAGCATTCGTAACTGGCCTGTGACTGCAGAATACGGCTTAGCGGCTATCCCTCTTCTTCTGTTGGCAATGATTTTTTTCTTTATTCCAAGTGCTTTTGTCTCAGCGGAGCTCTCCTCTGCTTGGCCAGAAAAAGGGGGGATTTTTGCCTGGGCAAAAGAGGCAATGGGGCCTCGTATCGGGATGCTTGCTGTTTGGCTTCTCTGGGTAGAAAATGTCGTTTGGTATCCGATTATCCTCTCTTTTTTAGCTGCCTCTTTCGCCTTTGTATTCGATCCTGCTCTTGCTTCTAACAAGTGGTATGTTTTCTCCATGATCCTCTTTGTTTTCTGGACAGTAACTATTGCAAACTTACAAGGGATGAAACTCTCTGGGTGGATCAGCACCATTGGCGCCCTTCTCGGCACAATTGTTCCAGCTCTTTTGATTATTTTCCTTGGTCTCTTTTGGATCCTCTTTGGCTATCATTCTCAAATCACCTTTAGTTTGGCATCCCTAATCCCTCCCCTTAACAACCTATCAGAGCTTGCTTTCTTAGCTGGTATACTACTTAGTTTTTGCGGGATAGAGATGTCAGCTGTCCATGCAAAAGATGTTGTAGAGCCCGGTAAAAACTATCCTCGAGCTATTTTCTTTGCAGCCATTCTCATCATAACACTGACTATTCTTGGCACCCTATCAATTGCGATCGTCACTCCTAAAAATGATATCAGCTTAGTAGCAGGAGGAATTGAGGCTATCTATCTTATGTTACACGCTTTTGGCTTAAGCTCTCTTGTCCCTCTTGTTGCTATACTCATCTCCCTGGGTGCCCTTGCAGGTGTAAGCACATGGGTAGCAGGTCCTTGTCGAGGACTTTTGGCAGCTTCTGAAAAAGGAGACTTCCCCCCGTTTCTACAAAAAGTAAATGAACACAACATGCCTGTTCGCTTTATGTTGCTACAAGGTCTCATTGTCTCCCTTCTTGCAACCGTTTTTGTCTTCATGCCCGATGTCAGTAGCTCTTTTTGGATTCTCACAGTCCTTGCAGCACAGCTTTATCTTATCATGTATATTCTCATGTTTCTCTCTGGCATTATTTTGAAATACAAAAGACCTCACCACAAACGACCTTACCAAATTCCGTACGGTAATATCGGGATGTGGATCATCTCCTCCCTCGGTCTCATAGGCAGCTCTTTTGCTATTATCCTGGGCTTTTTTCCACCCGACCAAATCCAAACTACGAGTGTCTTTACCTTTGATCTCTTCCTTCTCCTGGGCGTCCTCATCTTTTGCGGCGCACCTTTCCTCATCTATCAACTCCGTCGCCCCTCCTGGAATCAGTAATTACTTAGGAACAGGATATGCAGGATTGCCTACGGCAATTAGGATAAGTAGGATAAAAACTGTTTGTTTTACAACTTTTGAGCAAGTGATCTTGCCATGTTCTTAAATATGATCAAATGGATGGGCAATAAAATATACCAGTAGATCCTCCCCCAAAACCCCTGAGGACGAAAGGTTACTATTTGGGATAAAGTCATTGTTTCCTCTTTGATTTCAAACTCAAGCCAAGCTTCACCAGGCAGCTTCATCTCGGCATAAAGAATTAGGTGTGTTCTTTTCGGATCTGCAAGAATCACTCTCCAAAAATCGATTGTATCTCCTATGAGAAGTTTTGTAGGATGGCGACGCCCTCGATTCATTCCTATCCCACCAAGAAGCTTATCAACTAAACCTCTAAGTCTCCAACTCCAATTCAATGAATACCAACCGTTATCCCCCCCAAGACTCCAAATTCTGTTTTGTAACTCTTCAATGGGTATCTTGATTTCTACGTCTCGCTTTTCTTTAAAGCACCCTTCTTCAGGAACTTCGATGTAATTTTGGAGGTTTTTATTCACTTTTTTTACATCCCATGCGTCCATCCAGGTCGATACCACTTCATTTTGGGAGATCTTCTGAAAAGCTAGCCCAAGGGCTTGTTCATAAGTAAGACAGGGATGGGGCAAAATGTCATCGATAGACAAATTGAGTTTTCGGCTTGAATGTTTCATACTTTCAACAAGATATGCGCAAAGTGAATAACGAACTGAGGTAACTAAGAGAAGCCAGTAACTCGATAACTTTGGAGTGAGAACGGGAACGTCAAGAATGAACCGCTTTAATTGACGATATCTAGCATACCGCAGAAGCACCTCTTTAAATGTCATCTGATCTGGTCCACCGATATCAAAAACCTTATTGTAAGCCTTTTCCAAAAGCAAAACCTTTTCTAGATAGAAAAGAACATCACGTATTGCAATAGGTTGGCAAAAGCTTTTGACCCATTTTGGAGCAATCATAACCGGCAGCTTTTCGCACAAATCTCGGATAATCTCAAACGATGCGCTGCCAGATCCAATGATGAGGCTTGCGCGTAAAACGGTGCAAGGGATAGAGCTTGAACGAAGAACCTTCTCTACCGCTAGGCGGGAAGCAAAATGAGGGGATAGACGATCTTCATTTTCAATAATCCCTCCAAGAAAAATGATCTGTTTTACAGAACTTTTTTCCATAACGGCAACAAACTTCTTTGCGATTTCAACCTCTGTTTCAACAAGATCCTTAACGAAACTTCCCATCGAATGGACAAGATAGTAGGCGGCATCTAAACCCTCTGGAAGTATCTCCATCTCTTCCGGAAACCTAATATCTCCATAGATCAGCTTAAGATTTGATGAATCTTCAATCTCAAACGCCGTCCCCTTCACCCGGACAAGCGCAAACACTTCATGCTTTTTTTCTAATAAAAGATGAACCAGCCTTTTCCCAATAAATCCCGTAGAACCAGTTACCAGAATTCTCGCCACAACAACCGTATTTTTAAAAGGGTCTTCTTTACATACCTGAGATCAACCCTTCTTTCTTGACAACAGGATTCTGCCTTAATATATTAAATCAAGATTAACAAAACCAAGAAACCGCTTCCAAGTAATTAAATGGCCTCCTCCCTTGTGTTTTTACTGCATGCTGTCGGATTCTTTGGATCTCTTTTAACTTTTGGTTGGATATTAAAAGGGCTGATTGAGAGCGCGATAGCTACCAATTGGAGCACATTAAAAAACTGGCAGAAGATTCTCCTCTGCAGCGCCCTTCTACTTGCCCTTATGTGTGCTCTAGAAGTCATCTATGGATTTAGTCAAAAACTGCTATTCGAACGCTCCTCAAGTTAACAAGCGCCTCTAGAAGCTTTAGCTTCTAGAGGCGCCCCTCGGTTCTGCATCTGCAGAACCGAATAGTTCCAAGCGAAGCATTGCCCTTTTGTTAATTCTGTCCCCAAAGGGGACAGCCATTGGCAAGAGATAGCAAAGAGGAATCGTTTTTTATTTTGAGGAGACCAGGTTCTACCTGCGACGAGAAAAAGAGGACCTTCTTGCACAGCAAGAAAGGGACTATGGTAAAAAACGATAGCGCATGCCTTACATGAGCGATCATCGAAGCTAAATCTTGCCCAGAGGGGGTCAGGGGGATCTATGTGGAACAGATCCCTCTGTTACTTTTGTAACTTATAGTGTTTGACTTGTATTTTCTAAAATCTCTTTCTCTATAGATTAGTAAAAAAGATAGAGGTAGGCGAAGGAGAGGTAGAAAAGGGTTGTGATGGTGTCGACTAGCATAAGGACGACTGGGCCTGAGGCAATTTTCGGATCCAGCTTGATGCTGTGAACAATAGGTGGAATCAGAGCCCCTATCAAAGCCGATATAAAAAAAGTGACTGTGATCGAGACACCAATGATAATCCCAGGAGCCCAGTTATTATCCCAAAGATGAGAGATAAGCCCAATGATGATGCCACAGGTAAGTCCAATGAGAATAAAGAGCTTAGACTCATGAAGAAGATAAGAGAAAGCCTGTTTCCAAAACTTCTGCACACGGCTCATCTGGTAAAGAGTCTGCGTCATCGCCTGCATAGAGATTGATTCTGAGAGAGATAAAACAAGAGGGATAAACATAGCTAACACAATCACGCGTAGAAGGACATCTTCATAAAAATTCGAAATGATAGCGCAAGCAATCCCCCCGACCATGTTACAAAAGATCCACGGAGCTCGGGTTTTATACTGAACCCAAGTCGATTTCCTCTTCCCTTCATCTACGAAAAACCCAAAGGTTTGGAAAATATCGTGCCTTTTTTTTGAGGAAGCTACCTGTATACCATCTCTAAAATAATCTTGGACAGTGAGAACCCCTATAAACTTACCGCATTCTATGACGGGGAGGGCCAATATATGAAATTTTTGCATCAGCCTCCACCCCTCAGCCATTGTCTGCTCGCTATGAAGGCTTGCAACCTTTGTATCTACTAAATGGCTAATTGGTTGATCAAGCGGGCTTACCAAAAGCTCTCTAGAGCTGATGGTCCCGAGAAGGTGTCCTTTTGCATCTACGACGTAGAAATAGAAGATGTTAAGCTCAGCTGGATGGTTCGCTCGGATATGCTCAATCGCCTCTCCTACCGTCATTTCTATTTTTAAAATGCATAAAACCTCTTTAGCGCTCTCTTTGACCCTCCTTTGCAGGTTTGTCCGATCGATCTCTAGCATGGTTTTCTCCCTAATAAAGTGTATACTTATGGGAGTGTATCTCGTATACTAGAGTCTTTAAAATTACGTATATATAACAGGTTAGAGAAGCTATGGAAATGAGTTGGGAAGAAGTCGCTAAGTGGTACGACCGCCTCGTGGGCACAAGTGGGCAATACTTTCATGAAAAAATTATCCTACCGAACCTCTTAAAACTTCTTGCTTTAGACAAAACCCCTCAAGCTAAAGTCCTTGACCTCGGTTGTGGGACGGGAGTGCTCCTGAATATCATCCCCAAAGAGATCTTTTATAAAGGCGTTGATATTTCCCCTCAAATGGTGCGCCTTGCAGAAAAAAAACGCAAAGGTGCCTTCATGGTGCAAGACCTCACTGAGCCTCTAGCTCTTACCGAAAAAAACTTCACCCACATTGTCTCCATTCTTGCTTTGCAAAACATGAAACATCCAGAGATCGCTTTGGAAAATGGGGTGAAACATTTAGCTAAAGGGGGGAAATTTTTCTTAGTTCTAAATCACCCTTACTTTCGCATTCCTAGACAATCTAGTTGGGGTGTTGATGAGAGCAAAAAAACCCAATACAGAAGACTAGATCGTTACCTCTCTCCTCTCGCAATTCCAATCGAAATGCACCCAGGAAAAAAACAAGAGAGCGAAGTGACCTATTCCTATCATTTCCCTCTCTCTCATTATATCAATCATCTCGGCCGTCTTGGACTTGGAGTCATTCACATGGAAGAGTGGACCTCTGATCGCGTAAGCACTGGGAAATGTGCCAAAATGGAGAATCGTGCTCGCACAGAATTTCCACTCTTTCTCCTTCTCGTTGCTGAAAGATTTTAATTAAATACTAGTGTGTATACAATGAAGAGATGTGTGGTATCTATGGACATCTCCAAAAACTGGGCGATGAAAATTCTGTCCTTGTTTGTCTTGAAGGCTTGAAGCAATTAGAGTATCGTGGCTATGATTCTGCAGGCATTGCAGGCATTGAAGGTGGGAAAATTGTTGCTTACAAGTCTGTTGGAAAAGTTGCTCTTTTAGATGCTCTTGTCCACTCATCACTACGAGAATTAAAAGTTGCGATCGCACACACTCGTTGGGCAACACACGGTGGTGTGACTGAAAAAAACGCCCATCCTCATTTTGATGAAGCTTTAAGTCTTGCTCTTGTTCACAACGGTATCATTGAAAATTATCTATCTCTTCGCTCTTTTTTACAAAGCAAAGGGATGAAATTCGTATCGGATACCGATACAGAAGTGATCACTCATCTGATTGCTTATCATTACAACGGAAACCTTGTCAAAAGCATACGTAAAGCCCTTTCACTTCTTGAAGGCTCTTTTGCAATTGCTTGTATCCATAAAGACTATCCTGACACTATTATTGCAGCTGCACGCTCACGACCACTGATTGTCGGTATCTGCCATACCACAGGCGATCTTTTTCTCTCTTCTGATACCAATGCTTTTATGGGCAGGTCTTTAGATATCTTCTATCTTCACGATGATGAAATTGCAGTTGTTACCCGAGAAGAGATCAGTGTCTATAATAAACAGGGGAGAAAACTTACTAAGCAAACCGAAAAAATGGCTCTCTTGAACCAAAAGATATCTAAAGAGGGTTTTGATCATTTTCTCCTAAAAGAAATCTATGAGCAACCAAAGACAATTGCAAAAGCTTTAGAGGGGCGTTTAGATTTCGATAAGGGAAGCTCTTATTTTGAAGAGCTCACTCTTACCGACGCTTTCCTTAAAAAAGTTCCCGAAATAAAAATCTTGGCCTGCGGATCTTCTTACCACGCTGGATGTATCGCAAAACACCTCTTTGAAACCTATGCTAAAATACCCACTACGGTAGAGATTGCCTCTGAAGCTCGATATACTAAATTTCTTATGGCAAGAAATAGCCTTGTGATTCCTATCAGCCAATCAGGCGAAACAGCCGACACAATTGCAGCAACAGTAGAAGCCAAATCGCGCGGTGTAAAAGTTCTCTCTCTTTGCAATGTCGAACGCTCAAGTCTTTCTAGAGAATCCGATGCTACCCTGTGGTTACATGCCGGCCCTGAAGTAAGTGTCTGTTCGAGTAAAGCGTTCACAAGTCAACTTGTTCTTCTCTCTTTATTAGCGATTAAACTCGCACGTTTAAAGGGGCTCTCTCTCTCCAAAGGGCAGCGCCTTTTACAAGATTTGCAAGCCCTTCCGGAGATCGTGCAAGAAGTTCTTCTTCTTAATGAAGAGATCCAAAAACTAGCCATCAAATATGCCCCCTACTCCCACTTCTTTTTTATTGGGCGCAAAGAGATGTTTGCAACGTCTCTTGAAGCTGCCTTAAAACTCAAAGAGATTAGCTATCTCAATGCTACAGGTTATCCTGCAGGAGAGATGAAGCACGGTCATATCGCTCTTATCTCTCCCACTCTACCCACTATCGCTTTCTGTGGAAATGATGAGACACTCGATAAATTGATGGGCAACCTTATGGAAATTAAGGCTCGAGGCGGCCCTATTCTTGCTTTTGCACCCTCTCATGCACAAGAAGTAGAAAGCATCGCCGATGACACCCTTTTTCTTCCCCATATTTCCGACTCTTTTGCCCCCATCCCCTACGCCATTGCAGGGCAGCTTTTCGCCTATCACATTGCGAAAATTTATGGCACAGATATTGACCAACCTCGCAATCTTGCCAAGTCTGTCACTGTAGAATAATTTTTTACTGATCCTAACTTAGTTGCAAATTTATACCCAAGTGACTTCAAAAATTGGTTGTTTTGACGAAGCAGGCGCTCAAAATTTAAAGCAGGCAGAGCCGACCTGGAGGCGAGCCCCTGTTAAAGACAGGGCGAGTCGAGAGGGCTTTAAATTTGGAGATGCCGGCGAGGCTAAAAGCCCAAGTTTTGAATCATCTTGGGTATAT
>CAZBHP010000022.1:0-13840 GCA_964491795.1 uncultured bacterium
TCCTCCCCTTTGCTTTACTGGGTGTATCTCCTCTAGCAGTGCTTGCTTGGCCTCTCATCAAAAAAACAGCTGAGTTTGCAGTAGGACTGTTCCCTGCACCTCTCAGCCCAAGCGACTTCTCTATTTTCCACTCGCATGCTCTCCTTTTCGCTTAATACCAAACCTGGTTTTTAATAATTAAGAATGGTATGGGTCGGATTAAAAAGGAGCACTTCGATGAAAGGGATTTTTTTCGCTATAACTTTTTCACTCACAAGCTTTATTCAGGGTGAGGTTACCACGCTTGAAAAAGGAAAAATCGATGTGACGCTTATTCCCGTTCAACAAAGCGGTCGTGTTGAAGAGTTGGATCCTCAAAAATTCCAAGATTTTATAAACAAAGCCACACAGCCTGTAGTTGTTGAGTTTTTTTCTCCCGATTGTCCCTACTGTCAAAAAATGGAACCTATTTTTGCTCAAGTGGCTAAAGAAAGAACTGATATCACTTGTGCTAAGATCAATATAGATAATAGCAAAGCTGATCCACTCTCCTCTTCTTATGGGATAGAAGTCATTCCAACCTTTGTGGTTTTTAAGGGAGGTAAATCCTACGGGAACATCACAGGAAGCAGAAAGAAAGAAGATTTGAAAACAAAGATCGATGAAATTCTTAAAAAATAAAATCACCGCCTAATTTAGTTAATCTATTTGATTAGTATAGAGAATAATGTTATACATGTAATTATTAACGGAGGTTTTTTATGAGATTAGTTTTTTTTGCAGCTACCCTTTTTGGAGCAAGTCTTACGCATGCTGAAGTAAAGACACTCGAAGAGAAAAACGAAGGCGCTCTTGTGGCTCCTACTCAACAAATGACAACCGTTACAGAATTAGATCCAAGAAACTTTAATGCCTTTCTTAACAACTCGACACAACCTGTGGTAGTTGAGTTTTATGCTTCCCGCTGCCCTCCTTGTAGAACAGTAAAACCTGTCTATGCTGATGTAGCAAAAGAGCGAGGAGATGTCTCTTTTGCTGCAATCAATGTAGAAAAAGATGGCGCAGATACACTTATGTCTTCTTATAATGTTGAGGTAACTCCAACGTTTGTGGTCTTTCGAGCCAATAAATCTTATGCTGGTAAAATCGAAGGTGGAAGAGATAAAAACTCTCTAAAAGCCGAAATCGACAGACTGCTTAGGAAGTAATCCCCATTCTTTTATACTGATTGGAATGTCCAAAGTCGAGAAAAGAACCTCCTTTTTCAGGAGGTTCTTTTAATCACTAGCAGTATATGCTATTTTCCTTGAGTATTCAGCATAGATAATATAGAAGAAAGTCGTGGCAGAAAAAACCGAAAAGGCAACCCCGAAAAAAATCCGGGATGCAAGAAAAAAAGGGCAGGTAGCGAAGTCGCAAGACTTTCCGGCTGCTTTTACTTTTATTGTCTCCATTGCAGGGGCGCTTCTCATGTCTCAAGGAATCTACGAGACCCTCGCCTCTTACATGCGCCGCATGTTTAATTCAGTCTCCCATACGGTAGATCTTTCCAATCAAGCAGGTGGTCTTTTTGTAGAAGCGATCCAAATTATTTTTACCGCCTCAGTTCCCCTTATGGTACTGGTTGCATCAGTTGGCGTATTGGTAAACTTTTTGATCATCGGTCCCCTTTTCTCCATGGAATCTATGAAGCCTGATATCAAAAGGCTCAATCCAGTGACGAACATCAAAAATATGTTTAAGCTAAAAACTGTGATCGAACTTCTGAAATCGATTTTCAAAATTGCAGGCGCCCTCATTTTGATCTATACTGTTATTAATAAGAGCATTCCAGAAATCGTAGCGACCTGTGGCTTGCCTTTGATGGCAAGCGCTCTTGTTTTTGCAAACTTTTTAAAAGAAGTCGTGCTTAAAGTTGGCATCTTCTTCATTATTATTGGCTTATTCGATCTTGTTTTCCAAAGGCGAGTTTTCCAAAAAGAGATGAGGATGGAAAAGTTCGAAGTTAAACAAGAATACAAAGACACTGAGGGAGACCCTCATATTAAAAGTAAACGGCGGCAGGTGGCTCAAGAAATCGCTTATCAAGAAGGCCCTCCTGCCACACAAAGAGCTAAAGCTGTTATTACTAACCCGACGCACATTGCTGTTGCCATTGAATATAAGGTAACTGAAGAGCCAGCGCCGAGAGTTGTGACTATGGGTCTCGATATGGTAGCAGAGCAAATTATAAAAACTGCCCTGGCTTACAACATTCCTATTATGAGAAATGTTGAACTTGCGCATACTTTATACTATAAGAGCAAAATAGGGGACTATATTCCTGAAGAAACCTATGAAGCGATTGCCGAAGTGTTAAAATGGATAGCAAAATTAGAAGAGGCTAAAGAAGCCGAGACTGTTGAATTGGAGATCTTTAAACAATGAAAAATACGCTTAATCGATTCTCGGTATTTCTGGGAAGCTCCCGCATCCTTCGAACCATCAGCGAATCAAGCGATATCATTTTAGCGTTTTTCGTTGTGATCATCATCATGATGATCATTATCCCCGTCCGTCCAGAAATCATCGATATACTTATTGGGATCAATTTAACTGTCTCCTTTGCCCTCCTCATGGTCGGTCTTTACATCTCAAAAGCCGTGCAACTCTCTGTATTTCCCTCCATTCTTTTGATCACCACCCTTTTTCGACTTGGTATCGAGATCTCAGCGACAAAACAAATTCTCCTTCATGCCGATGCTGGAAGGGTAATTTTTGCCTTCGGAAACTTCGTTGTCGGCGGTAGCTTCGTTGTCGGTTTTATCGTCTTTTTAATTATCATCATCGTACAGTTTATCGTGGTTACTAAGGGTGCTGAGAGGGTTGCAGAAGTAGCTGCCCGTTTCACCTTAGATGCGATGCCTGGTAAGCAGATGAGCATTGACGCTGACATGCGCTCTGGCATCATTGACGCCAACCAAGCAAGACAACTGCGCCTTGCCCTTCAAAAAGAGAGCCAGTTATACGGAGCCATGGACGGAGCGATGAAGTTCGTCAAAGGGGATGTGATCGCAGGGATTGTCATCGCCGTTATTAACATTGTCGGTGGTCTTATCATCGGGGTTTTTAGCCATGGCATGACAGCTTTACGCGCCGCTCAAACTTACACGATCCTCTCTATTGGGGGTGGCCTTGTTTCCCAAGTCCCCTCACTTCTGATTTCACTTACAGCTGGTATTGTCACCACTCGAGTCTCCAGCGATCGGGAAGAGACAAACCTGGGCCGAGATATTTCTTCACAGGTGCTCTCCCACCCTAAAGGGCTTATTATCGCCTCAATCGTCACTTTGATGATGTCTTTAGTCAGCGCTTTCCCCTCTTTTCTTTTTTTAACCCTGGGCGGTGGTTTGGCAGGTCTTGGTGTAAATGGTATTTTCAAGCAGAAAAGAGCCCTTGCAGCGGCAGCAGCCGGCGGTCGTGGCGGCCCTGCGATTGTTGAAACAGGCCCAGGAGGTGCAACTGTTATTAGAGGCGGCGGTGATGACTACGCTTTAACCCTTCCTGTCATCTTAGAAGTCGGCTCTCACCTTGCCGAGATCATCCGCAAAGATCGGGAAGGGGGAAAATTTATAGAAGATAAGATCCCTAAAATGAGATATGCCCTCTATCAAGATCTGGGAGTCCGTTTCCCGGGCGTCCATGTCCGCACAGAGGCTCCTAATCTCGATCCTGAAGACTATTGCATTTACCTCAATGAAGTGCCGCTTATGCGCGGTAAAATTGTCAAAGATCATCTTTTGACAAATGAGACTGAAGAAAACCTTCGCCGTTACAATATCCCCTACACGCAAACTAAAAACTTGATGAATCAGTCCTCTCATTGGGTGGAAAAGAAATATAAAAACATTCTAGATAAGGCAGGGATCAAATACTGGGAAACCCTCGATGTGATGATTCTCCATCTCTCCTACTTCTATCGTCAATACGCAAGTGAGTTTATTGGGATCCAAGAAGTGCGCGCTATTTTAGAATTTATCGAAAAATCATTCCCTGATCTTGTCAAAGAAGTCACCCGTCTTGTCCCCTTGCAGCGCCTTACTGAGATTTTCAAACGCCTTGTCCAAGAGCAAGTATCTATCAAAGATCTACGCACTATTTTAGAATCGCTCAGTGAATATGCTCAAAATGAGAAAGACACTGTGCTGCTCACTGAATATATCCGTTCCTCTCTCAAGCGCTATATCAGTTACAAATACTCGAAAGGTCAATCTGTATTGCCAGTATACCTTCTTGACCCCGAAATTGAAGATATCGTCCGTAGCGGGATTAAACAAACTTCTGCAGGATCGTACATCGCTCTAGATCCTGATACCGTGCAGCTCATCCTCCATGCTATTCGTAACACTATCCGCCCAGCTTCGGCAGGAGGCTCTCCCCCGATTATCATCACAGGACTTGACGTGCGTCGTTTTGTGCGTAAGCTCATTGAAGGCGAATTCCCCGACTACTGGGTGATCTCCTTCCAAGAGGTCGTCCCCGAAATTCGAATCCAGCCTCTAGGACGTGTTCAACTCTCTTAATCTTCTTCCGGTAGCTCTTCAAGAGTCACAAGAACACGTTCTACTCTGTCTACAGGTTCGAATAGCTCTAATTTTGCTAAGGTAGCTTCAGTCCTTGCAAAAGCCCCGTATGAAGAAATTTCATAATGGGGATCTGCCCTTTCTAAAATCCGAGTTATTTTATTTGCTACACAGGCTTGATTTCTGGGAAAATGCGGAAAAACCTCAAGATTTAACCCGCCAAATTTCCATCTCTCTAAAAAAGGAAAATCTTTTTTTTGCGCATGGAGAGCGATCGGTAAAGCAACCTGAGCTGCGAGCATTACCTTTTCTACTGTAGTGTCACATCCCTCGCATTTATATGCTTCTACAACAACTTCTTCTTTCGGAGATCTACTGCGTATATAAAGACAAACACCCCGTACATAATCATCACCCTCGGGATCAGCACTTTTAATAAGAACTATGTCGCTTAAGAAACGCGTTAATGTCCCATCAGGGTTATAAGTGGTTCTGGGCAAAACATTACCGCCGATTGCAGCTCTTGCAGCGATGATGATACGCTGTATTACGGGAGGAAAGGTTGTAAAATCCTCTCGAGAAACCGGAGTATCGGTAACACCAATTCCTGCCAACCTACACGCTACCTCCACAAACACCTCTCATGATTTTTTTTAAGAGGATCCATTTATAAAGATTTTGTTAATTTTTACGCAAACTTATTTTTCTAAAAAGGGAAACTTCCTTTTCTTTTACCTTCTGGGACTTCATCTCGCCCAGGAGATGAGTGGCCGTTGTCTATAGATTGCCGCCAAAGTTCAGCCCGTTTAACAAGCTTAGAAATCTCTTTAAGAAGCATTTCGGCAGTTAACGCATGAGCGCGCAATTGATCCGAGAGGACTAACTGATTCCCCTTTTCATCATAAGAGAGAATGCTACGGTGCTTATCGAGAAGATAGTTTGCTTTGAGGGCATCTCGTAAGACATTTTCTCTAAAGCGGCCGGGAGGAATCTCTGAGACCATACAGATAATCATGACAAACTCGTTCATGAGGTCAGTCTCTACTTGCACGTGGAGATGGTCATTAATGCGAAAACGGATGAGACGGTTTTGGTAGGCTTGGAAATTTTCCCCTACCAACTCTCCTAGCTCATGAATCAGATCTGCAAAACTAATCATAAGGTTTGCCTTTTATATATCTTCGTTTTCTTCATCACCCTCTTCCTCTAAAAGATCATCGAGCTCACTGACTGTCTCAATAAGGGCTGTGAGAAGGTCTTGTCGATGGCGATCAGATTTAAAAAGACGTGGGGAGACCCCGCGCAAGGCATCTCTATACTGCGTGTAGATGATGATCTGGGCTAGGACTTCTTCTGAAATGCCAAGCGCTGTTGCAAGTTTTAAGATCTTATCTGGTGATGGGTATCTTTCTGCGAGGATCTTTACAAACTGTTTTGCTAAAAGCTCAAAGGTAAGACCGCCTGGTAAGGGGATATTCTCTCTTAGAAATTGCCCCTCAATCAGACGCATCCTCTCAAAGAAAAAGCGGTAGACACTCAAAATCGCCTGCATAGTTCTTACTTCTGAAACAAGGCGCTGAAGCTCTGCGGGGTCAATCGAAGGGCCTTTAGAGTTGATATCTCGACCAAGCGAGTGGAGCATAAACTGTAGCACCGTTTTCATCTTATCAAAGGTAAACGACTCATTGAGCTCTTCAAAAAGGGTGACAGCCTCTCGAGGGTTACCTGTAACGTCTCGATAAAGGTCTCGAAGAGCTGTGGGACTGCCGAGGCCCTGCTTAGCAAATTCTCTTGCCTCTGCAGTAATATTGCGCCCTGCACGAACTTCCCTTCCAAAACGTTCATTGAGAAGATCCCTTGCCTTTCTTAAGTTTACCCCGATCTTAGCATTAGTATCGGTTGTATCGATAAGGAAAGAGAGGGCTTCATCGGCTAGATAGTGGTCGCGATAAGACTTTAAAATCTTCAAAAGAATCTCTTCTGCAGAGTCATCAACATCGATCGTTTGCTTTAAAGATAATAAAGCCCGCTTCTCCATCTCTGGATTGCGATTTTCATACTCTTCAGCCGATTTTGCTACACCATCGATTGAGACCATTTCTTTGTCTTCTTCCTCAGATGGGGCATTTGTCTGTCGCATATCGCTGCGTCTGGCCTGCCTTTTTTCTAAAGACTCGGCATTACGAAACATTTGGATGCCAAACATAACATCATCACTACGCTCGAGCATCGAGTCGCGCTCAACTTCTTGCATGATCGTCATTTCCAGGGCATCATCTTGGCGTAACGCGTTCATCCTCATCTGCTGCGTACGTTTCGCATCAGATCCGCCAATTGGACCCACCCCTCTTACCCGGTCTTCTGACATGGATAATTCTCCCTTACCCTCAAGCATGATTAAAGGTGTAATTTAATACAAGGAGGCCTTATAGAGAGGAGTATGCACTCTCTTTTTCTCGAAGCTACTCCAACTAAAACAGCTTGGAATAGAATAGGACAGACTCATCACCACGGCATTAATATTCCCCTTTTTAGCCTACGCTCGGAAAAAGGGTGTGGAATTGGGGAGTTTTTAGATCTTATCCCTCTCATTGCCTGGTGCAAAGAGGTTGGCTTCGATGTCATTCAGCTTTTACCTCTCAACGATACCGGTCGTGAGTCAAGCCCCTACAACGCCCTCTCCTCTCTCGCTCTCGATCCAATCTACCTCTCTCTATGGAAACTTCCCTATCTTCATAAGCATAAGCGCTTAGAAAAAAGAATCTTATCTCTTCAGAAATTAAACAGCTACCCCTTCATCCCCTATCCTCTAGTCTTTGCCTCTAAAATGGATTTCCTCAAAGACTACTACTTAGCCTGTTTCTCCGAATTTCGAGAAGATCCTCAATACCTGGGCTTTGTGAAAAAACACTCCTGGCTCCCCAAATACGCCCTCTTTAAAGCGTATAAAGAAAAAAGCTTCCATAGCCCTTGGGAATCTTGGCCACATATTCTCACTCCATCCTCTGTGCGGGTAGAAGATTTAGAGTTCTACACCTTCCTTCAATTTCTCTCTTTTGAGCAGTTTTATGAAGTAAAAAAAGTGGCCGCCAAGCACCAGATTTTTCTAAAAGGCGATATCCCCATTTTGATTAGTCCTGAGAGCACCGATGTGTGGCTCCATCAAGATGAGTTTGACCTCTCTTTAGAAGCAGGGGCGCCACCAGATATGTTTGCACTAGAGGGTCAGAAGTGGGGCTTTCCTATTTACAATTGGGATGTGATTGCCAAAAACGATTACCAGTGGTGGAAAAGACGCCTTGCAGTATCAAGTGAACTCTACGACATCTTTAGAATTGATCATATTATCGGTCTATTTCGTATCTGGGCTCTCAATCGTGGAGAGGCAGCTAAAGATGGTCGCTATATCCCCTCAGAAGAAAAAGAGATGATCTTACAAGGGGAAACGATCTTAAATGCACTGCTCACCGATCTCCCCATGCTCCCGATTGGCGAAGATTTGGGTCTTGGGGCAGCCCTTCCAGAAATTCGAGCCTCTTTACAGAAGCTCGGGATCCCTGGAACGAAAATCCCCCGCTGGGAAAAGCAAGACGACTTTTTTATTTTAGGAAGTGAATATCCAGCTTTGAGTCTCACTTCTCTCTCCACGCATGACAGTGAAACTCTCACTCTTTGGTGGGACCGCTTTCCTATCGATGCAGAGGCCTTTGCCCTCTCTCGAGGGATTCCGTACAGAAAGGATCTAACCTCTGACATCCGCTTTCAACTCCTCGAAGATAGCCATAAAAGTGCCTCTCTTTTTCACATCAATCTCCTTCCCGAGTATCTCGCCCTTTTCCCCGACCTCATCCACCCAAATCCAGAAGATGAGCGCATCAACATTCCAAGCACTGTCAACTCCAAAAACTGGTGCTACCGCATGAAACCAACCATTGAAGAGCTCTATCGGCATCATTCTCTACGCACTGCAATGAAATCTGTTCGTTAATAATGCGTTATTGATTTTCTAGTCATTTGTTTATATGATACTGCCCTCATAATATTTAAGGAGATTTTCACATGGACGTATTACATGCAGTTACCCTATCTATCCACCCATCGATAGCGACAGTAGATTTTGCTTTAAGACGTTTGTCCGAGTTAGATAAGAAAGTTGATGAATTGGCCCGTTCTCTGATAGTTACTAATGAAAAACTTAGAGTCACAAGAGATCCGAAGTATGGGTGTGGAGCAGATGTTGAAACATGGTCTGTTACCGACAAAAGACAACTCGGAAGTATAGCCGGTATCCTGAGACATATGAAAGACGAAGTTACATCGACCATCCAAATTGCAAAGCTTAGCTTAGTAGCTGCTCAACCGCATATGACACCCGAGGGTTTCTTAAGCTATCAAGAAAAGATTGAAGATTTTGAAAGAAGCTTACCACCAAAGACAGCTGATGAATGTAAAAAAGCCCACTTCTCATTCTAAAACAGTAAAACCTCTTAGGTAAAAAAATAGATTTTATTTTGAATTATCTCTAAACTTTTATCTCAATTTACAAACAAAGGATGAGCATGGAAAGAGTAACCTCTACTAGTACGACGCAAGCAATCCTTCAATATGAGAGTGATAAACTCTCAAATAAATTGTTTTCATTAACTAGTCGGGTAGCTCGTTTAGCTCATAAAGTTAGTACTCTTTGTTCAGAGGCATCAAGAGATCGGATTCCTGAGCTAAGAGAACACTCTGAGATACCCCCTTGGTTAGAAAGAGCGATTTCAGTCGGAAGATTGGATGTTAGAGCAGTTAGCCTTATTACAAGGATTTACACTCTCGAAGAAGCCTTACAAGCAGCAGATGAAAAAGCTAGACACCTTGATCGTCAACATGACAGATATATTCGTACTTTTTCTGTGGCACGAGCCGTAGATAGCACCTTCGTGGGAGGAGAACTTGGAAGTAGCTTTATACCAGATCTAAGGAAATTACAAACTAACATCACTGAAGCGTCAACTCGCGTTACAGAGTTGCGTCGCACTCTAAGAGTCATTTAGGGAGTATAACTTGATAGTTTAAAAGAGCCTCCTTCCGAAGAAAGAGGTTCTTTTAATCAATCGCTCCCCTTTTATCGTTCTTATCGTTTCTATCGTTGGTAATATTCGCGGTTGATATTACACAGTTTTGGGAGGGAGGATGGCGGGAGGCGGGATGGGGGCTGTCTCGACGATAGGAGTTGCTTTCTTGAGGGGGCCTTCCGGGAGGAAGCCACCTTGCTGGAGCCCCCACATGCGGGCGTATTGGCCCTGGAGAGCGAGAAGCTCTTCGTGAGATCCTGATTCGACAATCTTTCCTTGATCAAAGACAAGAAGACGATCCATTTTACTTAGTGTGGAAAGGCGGTGGGCGATGGCAATGGTTGTTTTTCCTTGCATCAGTTTTGTTAAGCTGTTTTGGATATACTTCTCGGTGACTGCATCAAGGGCAGATGTTGCTTCATCGAGGAGCAGGATGGGAGCATTGGCAAGAATAGCCCGGGCAATGGCGATACGCTGACGCTCACCACCTGAGAGATTAGTCCCCTTCTCACCAACCATTGTATCTAAGCCCTCGGGGAGCTTTTTGATAAACTCGGTGCAGTGGGCAAGTCTTGCTGCTTCCATAATCTCTTCACGGCTTGCATTCACCCGACCATAGCCGATATTTTCCCCGAGCGTTCGATGAAAAAGCATAGGATCTTGAGGAATCAAGGCAATTTGGTGTCGTAGTGATCCAAAAGTCATCTGAGAAATATCTTGCCCATCGATAAGAATGCGCCCTTTTTCTAGCTCGTAAAACCGAAGAATCAGGTTGACGAAAGTCGATTTTCCGACACCTGAATAACCGATAAGGCCTACTTTTTCGCCCCCTTTAATATGGACGCACTTGTTTTGGAAAAGCCGTTTCTGACCGTAGTGAAAGGTCACATTTTCAAAGGCGATATCCCCTTTCGTTACAAGGAGAGCTTTAGCTCCTTCTTTATCCACCACATCTTTAGGAGTGTTTAGAAGTGAGAGAGCTTGTCTGCTAATACCAATAGATTGCAGTAGAGGTGGAATCTCAGCACCTGCATACCAAATCATGGTGATCACATTCCAAGTGGTTGTAAAGATCTGCACCACCTCGCCGGTTGAGATCTTATTTTGCATCCAGAGTGAGATCATAAAACCAAAAATACCAACAGTTGCCCCTATAAAGGTGATAAAACCAGTAATAAGACGCACCCATTCTACATACTTTTTAGCATCTCTATTTTTTTCTTCCTCTTCTCTTTGAAGGTGCATCATGCGTCCCTTCTCGTAAGAGAATCGGAAGAAAAGGTTTACAGCATAATTATTGGTAAAGGTGTCTACAATCTTTCCTAAAAGAGCCGAACGGAGAGAGCTTCTTTTATCTTCTTTATTCACAGCCGCCTTTGAAGCCACCCAAATCACTGCAAAATAGACCACGATAAGAAGGAGTAAAAGAACTGCAAATAAAGGTTGCACCGCCAAAAAAAATCCCATTGCGGTAAGGCATCCAATAAAGACAGGGATCAAAATAGTCGACACTTGACGGACGATAGCAGCAACATGGGTTGTCATATCGGTGATCTTATTCGCCAAATCCCCTGAGAGATTTTCACTAAAATACTTGGGTGAATGGGTTTGAACATGATCGAAAAGGGCAATACGGATATTTGCTTCTAGTTTAGGAATCAGAAAAGCGAGGAGAAACCCTTGGATACGAAAGCCTATATCAACCACAAGCCAAATCACTACCCCCCACAAGACGGGAACCTTTAAAAATTCCCAGGCAAGGCTGCGGCTCTCTTCAAACTTATCTAAAATGTCTACCACAACGCGCATGATGTAAGGCCAAACGGTATTATCTAAAGCCCAACTAAAACCGCTTAAGAATACTACGAAGTAGGCAAGTTTATACGGGGAGAGAAATTTCCTTATAAACGAAGGTAGAGTCTCTTTCTTTTCCATAGCTCCTCAACCTAAACAAAGCTGATCTATGGTTTAATACTCAAGTGATTACTTAGAAAGAGGTAGAGCTTCTTTTCGTAAGGCTCTATGGAGATCTTCTAACGCTTTTGGTTTGTGGCCTTTGCTTTCAACCAATAGAGTTACCAAACGTAAATGTTCGTAAGCCTTAGGAAACTCAAATCTCTCTTTTGCTAGCGCTGCGATGTAATATTCTACCACAGGGTTTTGAGAATCAAGAGCGTGGTAGCGCTCTAACAGCTGTAAACCTTCTTTATTTCTCCCTAGCTGCAAATGGGTTACTGCTAGATGGAAGATCCCTTCCCTGAATTCTGGATATTTTTGAAGAAGTGATTCTAAGATCTTTTGCTTGCCATAGATAGACTCTCTAGTCTCATCCACCTCTTGATAGATGGCAAGGATCCCCTCGCTATCTATTCGACCTTCTAAATAGTCGGCTATGGTCGTGTCTTGATAGAGCATCTCTTCTAACGGGTTTTCTTTTGCGTAGAGAAGCAATTTTTTCCCCTCTTCTATCTCCCCTGCAAAGAGATGGTTGTAACCTAAGAAAGTAGATAGAAGGGCATCATCTGGTAAATAAACTTTCGCTTCTTTGTATAACTCGATCGCTTTTTTGTGATCTTTTTTATGCCAGGCGGTTGCAGCGGCGTTCATAAAGTTTAAACCAACCACCTCTTTCATCGTCCGTTTTTTGAGCTTTAGTGTGTTAATGCTCAAATAAGCATCTGATGGAACATGAATACCGCGAGCTGTAGTCTCAATATTAACGACCTTTTCCCCTTCCACATAAGAGATATAGATGTGACCAGGCGGCGTAATTATATCCAAAGGTAGCCCAAGCCTTTGTGCAAGACTTAAGTAGAGGATAGAAACACCTAAGCAAACCCCCTGTCTGCTGTCCAATACAGAAGGGAGGAAGGTATAGAGATCTACATCTTTTGCCCACATCGAATGAGGAGGGAAACGGTAGCGCATCTCATGGAAGATAAAGTGATTAATCGCTTCAACTTTTTCAATCTGTGTAGCCGTTTTAGGAAGGCGCGCTAAAATTTGAAGAGCCATCACATCGAGAGTTGCTTCATAAGAATAAACCTTATCTTTTTCACTCTCTCCAAACTGATGTAATAAAATAGCACGCGCTAAATCAACTTCAGAAGAATCTAACTTAGCCATCTCCTCTTTATTCCAGACTCCATAACCTTTAAGAGAGCGATTCAAAAGGTGACTTGCAATTGTCTGGCACATCTGACTTTCTCTAAAAGATAAAAGTGGAGCCTCTTCTTTAGGGCCTTTAACCACTAGAGCAATGATTCTGTCGATATCAAGAGCAAGTAAAGGCAGTTCTGCTCCTAAAATAAGAGGGGTTGCCCGATGGCGATTGATCAATTCTAAAGCTCGCACAAAAGCTTTCTGCCCTACTTCGCTCTCTCCATACAAGTGATAGAAAGCAAGCAGTGATGTTAAAGAATCGGGATCTAAAGTGTCATAAAGAAGAGAGACTTTTTGTTCATAAGGAACACTTGCAAGCGGCGTAGACAAACACAGGAGCAAAAAAAGTGCACGAATCATGAGTTCAATATAACATTTATTCTAACTATTTAGTTAGGGCTTTTTTTAATCGGCGCTTCTAAGGGACGAGCACGCACGGTGCTCTTTGTCCACTTATTCGTGATCGTATAAGGATAGGGAGAGTTGCCCCCTTTTTCGATAGTCACAGGTGCTGCCCCTGCAATCCATCCTCCAGCAATGTTACGACCTTCAGGAGCTACTTCCCAAACTGAGCCATCATCCATCATGATTTGAGCGCCGTCATTATCGACTTCTTGAATTGTCTTATCCATCTGTGTAGGATAATTAGGCGCCTCAGGCGGCGGCATTGGTTCTTCCGCTACCCAAAGTCCTGAAACGTTCTCTATCTCTACAGAGGTGTAGACAAGAGGAATAATTGCAAAAATAGTTGTAAGCCATGTCATATCTTTTTCATACCTTTTTAAAAATTATTTACACAATAAAAAAAATAGATTATCTACCGCCTAATGAACGATCTACTAGAACACTGCTCTCTTCCCTCTATCCAAAAAATAAAACTTCTCTCTTCAACCCTTGCCGGTCAAACCTTCCTTCTACAAGCAAAAGAACAAAACTATATACTACAGCACTTAAGCGATGATTACGATGAAGAGAAAGTGGCAGAGTGGGCCATTTCTTACCGTTACTTCTCTGAGAGAGGCTGCCCGTTTCCAGATCTTCTTTTTTTTGGAAAACTTGACCAAACAAGGGCTTTTC
>CAZBHP010000023.1:0-13092 GCA_964491795.1 uncultured bacterium
GGATATAGCATCCGCGGCGCTTTAAGTGCCGCGGATGAAGCGGAGAGGGCACCTTAGGTTCCCTCTCCACACCTCACCCTCCTTCCAAAAATGCGAATGCATTTTTGGAAAAATCCCCTCAAACGCTATTTATGTAAGAGATCTTGAAATGTCCAAAGTCGAGACCTCCTTCTGAAGAAGGAGGAATTCTTCTTACTCCTTAAGGATTATTGGATTAATTAGCCGCTTTACGCGAGGCCCTGAAGGAATGGGATTGCAGCTTGGCAGCTCGTTCAACAATCGGTTTTTAGCTTACCAGCATCTCAAATACAGCAGGGTTGCATTTTTTGTAGATCTCCGTTAACATGTGTCCATTAAAATTGGGGATGAACACTTTGAAACATTTACTCTTTTTCTTCTTTTGTCTTTTTACTTCTACTTACCACCTACACGCAGTTTCACAAGAGCCTTGTGAAGGGATTCCGGTAGAGAAAATTACAGTTACCGTAGAGCGTCAAAAACCAGGCGACGTAGATGAGACGTCGGCAATTCTTCATAAAATGGACACCAAAGTCGGCGATACTTTTGACCAAGAAGTGTTTGACCGCGACTTAAAAGTGTTAAACGAGAATTACGATTGGGTAGAACCTGAATTTGAAGTAAAAGACAAAGTTTTACGTATTCATCTTCTAGTGCAAAAAAAACCGATTATCTCTCGCTTCATCGTTGATGGTCCAAATCTCTCTTCTAAGATGAAAAAGAAAGTTCTCAAAGCTGGAGAACTTAAGAGCGGTATGGAATACGATCGAGAAACTTTCTATAAATCTCTTAATAAAATCCGCGATGATTTGATCAAAAAAGGATTTTTTCAAGCAGATGTCGCTTACCAAGTGGAAAGAGAAGGGGCAGATAACAAAGTCGCCGTTCACGTTCTTGTAAAAAGAGGACCCCACGGCCGGTTAAGAAATATCCGCTTTGAGGGATTCGAGAGCCAAGAGCAAAGAGAGCTTGCAAAAATGATCCGCCCTCGCCGCTATAATATGTTTTTGAACTGGCTTACAGGAGTTGGAACAATCAAACAAGAAGAGTTTGATTCAGATGTCCAAGTGATGGTCCATTATTTACAAAATAAAGGATATGTCGATGCACACGTGAGCATGCGCATTAACTATATCCCCGATGATGGCTGCGTTTTAGTGATCCATCTAGATAGAGGACCAAAATACCAATTCCACAATATCGATTTTTCAGGTTTTACGCTTCGCAAGGAAGACGAAATCAAAAAAGTTTGTGACATTAAAGAAGGAGAAGTCTTCTCTATCGATCAAATCCGCGCAACACAAGAGAAAATTAGAGAGCTATACACCCAAGAAGGATATCTCCAAACAAACGTAGATTATCAACTTACCCTCCTTCCTGATCAGACTGCCTACGATGTCCATTTCAACATCGAAGAGTCTGAGCAGTATCGTGTAGGTCTTGTCCTTGTCTCTGGAAACTACTCTACAAATAAAAAAGTGGTATATAACAATATCAACTTAGAGCCAGGTGATGTGTTCGATTCACGTAAAGTGAAATCAACACAGCAAAAACTCCAGTCAACAGGTTTCTTTAAAAACGTAAATGTCTACCCTATCAAAGCAGATGAAGGCTCTTTAGGCTCTTCTGAATATTGCGATGTCATGGTAGAAGTTGATGAAGCACAAACAGGAAATGCAAGTCTATTTTTAGGAATGAGCACTACGAGTAGCGTATTCGGAGGAATAGATTTAACCGAAAACAATTTTGACCTCGCAGGATTTCGCAATGTATGGACACAAGGGCCTAGCGCATTTCGTGGGGGCGGAGAGTTTTTCAAAATTAAAGGAACTGTTGGTGAAAAAGAAAGTGGAGTTAGCGTTTCTTGGTTAAACCCTTACTTTAACGACAGTCTCTGGCGCTTTGGTGTCGATTTTGATTACATCACAAGCATTCTTTTGAGCTCTAACTACCGTATCCACACCATTGGTGGTCAGGTAAGCACTATTTATCCTGTTACACGCACATTCTCTCACGGATACAAATTTAGAGTAAAAGACTCGATTATCAATCCTCGAGTGCCAAAAGAGCAGCTATCTCTAATTGAAGATAAAGAAGCTAGTAACTGTGGTATCGGTTCCGGTCTTGCAACTACTTTTGCTTACGATTCGACCGATAACCCATTCAAACCTCGTACAGGTTTCCGCTCGAATTTTGAAGCAGAGATTGTGGGTCTTGTTCGTACGCACATGACACAAAACCAAAACCTGTCGTTTGACACTACAACAAAGGCAAATCTTACCGATTTCCCTTTCTTAAAATTTGGTTATGTAAATTCTCTTTATTGCCCTCTTTGGAAATCGGCAACCTTAAAATTCCGTTTTGATCTTAAGTTTATGCAGCTCTTAGGATCAGGTCAAGTCGATCAACTTCCCCTCTCAGAGAAGTATTTCCTCGGAGGAGAGAATACTGTTCGTGGTTATGGAAATGGTCAAGTAGGTCCGAGATTTCCTGTAACTAATGACCCAAAGGGAGGTATATCCTCTTTCTTAGGCTCTGTTGAACTGTCACAAAATATTGTAAAACCGCTCGATGTGTTCGCCTTTTTTGACTCTGGAATGGTGTCAGAGGAAGCGTGGAATATGGACACGATTAGAATGAGCGTCGGTGCCGGGGTACGCCTTGATATCGGTAAGCGCCTTCCATTCGTAGTTGGAGTTGGGTTTCCATTGAATCCTGCGAATCCAAAACCACCTGTTGGCTCAACAGATGTTGAAGCAGGTGCGCGCCATGAAAAAGAAGTGCAAAAACTCTTTTTTAGCATGGCAGGACAGTTTTAACCAATTCCTTGCCCCAAAAGGAAAAGGAGTGTTACCCTGTACCAATGTAACTTTAAAAATATGCGAAAAGCTTCTCACCTATCGTGAGGGGCTTTTTCGCTTCGAAAATTTTTAGGAGATTTATCATGAAGAGCAAAAAAGCCATAACTTTAGCTTTAAGCACCCTTTTGTTAGGAGTAACAGTCCCAAGTTTTGCCTCAGAAAAGCAAGGAAAAATTGGAGTCGTTGATTTTGGTAAGTGTGTCACAACTTCAAAATTCGGAAAAGTTGAACAAGAAAATTTTGAAAATGTGCGCAAAGAGATGCAAAAAGCTATTGAAGATCTCGATGCTCAGTTAACACAAACTGCTAACAAGCTCCAAGATAAAGAACTTCTTGATGCTTTAAGCCCAGAAGCCGAAAAAGATTTAAAGGTTAAATTCCAAGCTCTTGGTGAAGAACTTAACCGCTACCAAGCAAACTACTACCAGATTTTACAGCAAGCAAACCTAAAGCTTGTTCATACCCTATCTGAGTGGGTTGGAGAAGCATCTGACACCCTTTCAAAAAAAGAGAAGCTTACTTTAGTTCTCAATAAAGAAGCTGTGTTCTACTATGACAACACCCTAGATATTACAGAACGCGTTGTGCAAGAGATGGATAAGAAATTTGACAAAGAAGGCAAAACCATCGCCCATAACCAAAACTCTGTAAAATAATGAATCGCCGCCTCACCTTAGAAGAGCTTGCAAACCTCACTCAATGCTCCTTTGTAGGGAATCCTGCTCACGAGGTTAGCGGTGTTGATGAATTGGAGACAGCGACAGAAATCGATGTCTCCTTTCTTTCTAATCTGAAATACCGAGAAATCATGCAAAAATCCCGGGCTGGGATTATTTGCATCCATAAAAACACCCCTCTCACAGAAGGCAAAAATTACCTTCTCTCAGAAGAGCCCTCATCTACTTTTCAAGCCATCGTTGAGCTTCTTTGTTATGATGCCTCAATCAGTGGCTTTTCGGGAATTCACCCCTCTGCTGTCATCCATCCTACAGCTATTTTAGGAAAAGATGTCCAAATAGGCCCATACGTTGTAATTGATCAAAACACTGAGATCGGAGATGGCACAAAAATAGCAAGCCATGTATCTATAGGTCAAAAGGTGAAAATCGGTAAGAGTTGCCATTTTCATCCCCACAGTGTGATACGAGAATTGGTTGATATGGGCGATCGAGTCATTATACAGGCAGGAGCAGTGATTGGTGGCTGCGGCTTTGGTTATATCACCGATGCAAAAGGCAAACACAAAAAAATCCACCATTTTGGCAAAGTGGTTCTTGAAGATGACGTCGAAGTTGGATCAAACACAACAATAGATAGAGGACGCTTTAAAGAAACCCGTATTGCAAAAGGGACTAAGATCGATAATCTTGTAATGATTGCCCATAACGTTTCACTAGGAGAAGATAATCTGATTGTCGCTCAAAGTGGAATCTCAGGTTCTTCTAAGACAGGCAAGCGGGTAATTTTAGGAGGACAAGCAGGGGTTGTAGGCCACATTAAACTTGCCGATGATACAATTATCCTAGCGCGCGGCGCCCCCTCTAAGTCGATTGCAGAGAAAGGAATCTATGGAGGAGCCCCAAGCCAAAAACATAGGGAATATTTAGAGACTGAAGTCCACTTACGAAACCTCTCCTCCTATGTAAAACGGATTAAAAAATTAGAGCAAGAGCTTGCTTGTAAGAGTTAAACGTTATGTATACAATCTACTTTAAAGACCGAGGAGAAGAGAAGTTTCACTCCCTTTCTGAGCCCGTTGTGGAGAGTTGGATTCATGCAGAGTATGCTTCGTTTGATGACATAGAAAAAATCGCTAATATCCTCCGTATCGATCCCGAAGACATAGCTGATGCTCTAGATATGAATGAGATTGCACGTATAGAGCGTATTGAAAAAGAGGCTTTTGTCGTCTTTGTCCGTTTTCCGCATATACAGGAGGCGGGGCTCTACACTGCAACTTTAACTATTGTCTTTGCCAAAGAGCATCTTGTCACCATCTGCCCTACCCAGTGCCATATCATCCAAAAAATGCTCGCTGAACCGTCCGATCTTGCTACCAAGATGAAGGCTAAAATACTTATTCATATCCTTCTAAAGATTGTGCACGAATACAATAAAGTGATTAAAAAGACACGAGCTGAGGTGATTAATCAGGAAAAAGATATCAGCACCATGACCGATGCTGAAATCACTGAATTAACCCGTAAAGAGGAAAAACTCAATCAGTGTCACAATTCTCTTCAACCTCTAAAAGAAGTGATAGAAAAAATTCTTTCAGGCAAATACACAACGCTTTATGAACGGGATCAAGATCTTCTTGAAGACCTTTTACTTGCAACTGAACAAGCAGAGGAGATGTGCCGCCTTAGCCTTAGAATTCTTTCTTCCTTAAGAGACTCCGTTCAAGTAATTATCACGAATCAGTTTAACAAAACAATCCGCCTTCTTACGGCTCTGACAATCGTTTTAAACCTTCCTACGACAATCTCAAGTATTTTTGGGATGAATATCCCCCTTCCCTTCGAACATAGCCGTCTTGCATTCCCTTTTATCATGTGCAGCATCCTTTTAGTCTCTCTAGCCGCAATCTTCCTCTTTCAACGCCGCAGATGGCTGTAACGTAGATTTTAAACAACAAACCTAAAGCGTAATCCTCATGTCTCGTCTCATTGTTTTACTCGTTGCTTTTTTGGATAACTTAGGGGTTGGCCTCGTTTTCCCTATCCTCCCCTCTATGATGTATGACTCTTCTTTCGCCCTTTTTTCTGTTGAGATATCTGAAACTTTAAAAGGATCTCTTCTTGGCCTTTTGCTTGCTGTCATGCCGTTATTTCAATTTCTCACTGCCCCTATTTTCGGCACCTTGTCTGATGGAAAAGGGAGGAAAAAGCCTTTATTAGCTTCCATCTTACTTGCAATTTTAGGATACAGTTTGTCTTTAATCGCTGTAGGGGCGCGAAGCTTTAGTCTCCTCTTAATTTCAAGAATTATTGTAGGTGCCGCTGCTGGTAACATTTCGATTGTACAGGCTGTAATTGCCGACATAAGCACCCAAGAAAATAAAGTCTCTAATTTTGGACTCTACAGTATGGTTCTCGGAGTTGGCTTTGCTTTAGGGCCTTTCTTTGGAGGCGCCCTTGCAAGCTTGGGATATATTGTCCCCTTTATCTTTGCCCTGGCATTAACTCTTTTGAGTTTTTTACTTACCCTCTTCTTTCAAGAGACCCATTTCATCCTTGTAAGTAAAAAAATGAGTTTTAGTTTAGGTTTTTCCTATTTTCTCAAGGCATTTCAGACAAAAGGGCTGCGTACCCTTTTTACCGCCTGCTTTCTCCACAATTTTGGCTGGTCTTTTTTCTTTGGCCTCTCATCTGTCTACTTTATCTCTCACTATCTTTTCTCCCCCTTCCAGCTCAGTCTTTTTTATGCAACTGTTGGCGCTGTGTATGCCTTAAGTGCAGGAATTTTTATACGTCCTTTGACTAAGCGCATAAAACCTCGCATTCTCCTCTATTTTGGAGTCTTTTTCACTGGGATCTCCATCATGGCTATCCCCCTTCTCCCAACGGTCATTTGGCTTTGGCCGACCGTTGTCCTATTAACCTATTTTGTCTCTTTTGTAGCTCCTACTTACACCACACTCATTTCAAACCAGAGCCCTCCCGAGCTGCAAGGAGAAACTTTAGGGATCCTAGCCTCTGTCAATGCTTTAGCCCTGGTAGTTAGCCTTCTCTTCTCTGGCTCTCTTGTAGGTGCCTACCCCACAAGTCCTTTTTGGGTAGGCGGCCTATGTAATATTTGCACAGCTTTGCTCATATTTTTTGCTCGAAAAATCTAAAACCGGATATACTCTTTGCCGTATGTTTCGTAAAATGCCTATTTTACTTCTTTTAATTGTCATTGGGGTAGCTTTACTCAATCCCTTTATTCCCCTCCCATTTAAATCCTTTTTCTATGCATTAAGCTTAACCATCAAATCGATCATCATCTTCGTCTTGCCTTTGATTATCTTCATGCTCCTCTTCAAGACGATGGCGACCCTTACAAGCAAAGCGACAAAGCTTATTTTTATTCTCCTGGGAGCTATTGTCCTCTCTAATTTCGTATCCACTATGGTAAGCTACCTTGTAGGACATGCAGTTTATCAACTTGATCTCTCCCTTACTCTTCCTCCAGAAACGGCAGGGTTACAGCCTCTATGGAATTTCTCGCTACCGAAATGGATGGGTAATGACATCGCCCTTTTTTCTGGGCTCGTTTTAGGAATTTTCCTCTCCTGGGCTAACCCTGACCTTGCAAGAAGACTTTCTAATTCTTTTGAAGGGGTTATTCAGACTCTTTTACGCCTACTCATTGCCCTCATTCCCCTCTTTATCGCAGGGTTCATTATAAAGCTCATTGAGGACAAAGTTTTAGAGAGCATGCTCTTATCGTATGCCCTTATTTTTACAATCGTTGGAATTGCACAGTTTACTTATGTTTTCTTGCTCTATTTTTCTCTCAACAACTTCCATTTGAAAAAGACCTTCCTATGCATTAAGAATATGCTTCCAGCCGCTATTTCAGGCTTTGGAAGTATGTCTTCTGCAGCGTCTCTTCCCCTTACCCTCGTTGCGACAGAAAAAAATACGGGCGATCCTAACTTAACCCGGCTTGTTATTCCTGCCACTGTGAATATCCATCTGATTGGCGATTGCTTTGCTATCCCAATCTTTGCCTTTGCTGTTCTAAAAAGTTTTGGTATGGCAGAACCCTCTTTTCTAACCTACACAGTTTTTGCTTTCTATTTTGTGATAGCTAAATTCTCTGTGGCTGGGATTCCAGGAGGTGGGATTATTGTGATGCTTCCAATCTTGGAGAGCGTCCTTGGCTTTCACACCAACATGAGCTCTCTGATTACCGCTCTCTATATCTTTTTTGATCCAGTGATTACAGCGGCTAACATCACAGGCAATGGCGCTTTCGCACTGCTAGTGCACAAAATCCGCCAAAAAGCCTTTAGATAACCAGTTTAAACTTCGGCTTCTACCCGTATATTTCGTAAAACTAAAGGTTTGCTGTTTTTAGGGACCATAAACTGGATGTTATAAATACCATTGCCTTGAGAAGTTACTGGGTATTTAATCAACGTATTTTGATTGCTTCTTTCAAACGGATCACCGTCGGGATCTGTCAAAAAGTCTCCATTGATTTGCAATACGTAATTGGTATTAAAAATGCTTTGTGCAGTAAATGCTATACTTTTGATCTTTGCAGTAGTAGGAAGCGTAAAAGAAAAGGCATAAATATCATTTGCGCTCATGATTAACCCGTTATAGGGCTCGAACTTTGTATCGATAATTCTTATTACCATAAATCTTTCTACCTATTTTATTAACAAATTCTATTACAGGTGGGTGCTAATATTTTTATAACAAATCTTACAAGGGTAAATTCCGCTCCTACCCCAAGCTTAAGATCGATCGAATTACCAACTTTTGATTGGTCTGGGGTTAAAACATGCGTGATTGTTTGCTTAGAGTCTGAGAAGCTATCCCCATTTGTTGCTGTGATTTCAACTCCGTTGAGGATAAGTCTGTAGGTCGTTCCAGGTTGGATGTTATCTGCAGTAAACGAAATGCTATAAATTCTAGCTCCATGCACAGGAAATCCAATGCCATAAGAACGATCGCTGCCGACCTTTACCTGATCGCCGTTAAAGACTGTATCAATTAGAGTTAATGGCATTGCCATGAGTTTTCCCTCATTATTTTTCTATTATTCTTCAAATTGATTATATAAGAATGGAGAATGCATTCGCATCCCACTGAAAATGAACAGAACTAAAAGAACCCCCTTCTGAAGAAGGAGGCTCTTTTAATATACCGAACGTCTAGAGGGTCTACGTTTAGGTAAAACGCTTAAGATTGTTAATATCGCTTTGGAGCTTTTTATAGGTATCGCCGTTGTCATTAGCTAAATAGCTCTGATAGTCGGTAAGAATTTGATTTTTAACTTCTTGCCCCTTTTGTCGCTCGGATTCTGTAGTGAGAAAGCCACGGGCTGACTGATTCATAATGTTCAAAGCTTTATCCATAACATCTTTAAATTTAGCTTTTTTGTGAACTTCGTCTGCTTTCTCATATTCCGATAAACTATCTTGAAACAATTTGACCCCACGAGCGAACTCATTTTTATAAGTTGCTTTTAAATCCGGACTAACATGTTTATTATCAATGGGATCCACCATAAACTCTCCTATTGTTTTTCTATACTTTAGTATTAGAAAATTTTCTTTATTCTTTTCCAGTCAATCTTTATACTCCGAGAAAAAACTAAGGTTCTCTTCATGCGTGCTATTTTTCTTTTATCCGCTTTTTCTCTTCTTTATGGAGACACCCCTTCTGCATCTACACCTGATAATGAGCCTTTAGTTCCTCCAGAAGTGATAGAAGCCGAAATCGTTGACGCCCAAAAGGAGTTCGACGAGGCGAAAAAAATGTTCAACCCCTGGTATACGGGCCCTCTTCTTACCCCTTCCGCAAGTGTTGCACCCTATCACCGCGTCAATATCCAGCCTTACCTTTTCTACACGAACAACTATGCCCACTTTGATAACAGAGGCCATTCTAAAAACACCCCCGATTTAAACGTCCTTAATCCGCAACTTGCTCCTATTCAGATAGGAATTACCCACCATCTCGATATTGGTCTTAGCGCTCAAGGGATATGGCAACACACAAAAGGGCAAGGCTATGCTAATTGGGGCGATACATCAGTGACTGTCGGTTACGGTCTATTTCTAGAAACTCCTTACAGGCCTGGTCTTAAAGTTGCTGTTAAAGAGACCTTCCCCACCGGAAAATACCAGAAGTTTAGCGAAAAAAAAGCGGCTGTCCAATCAACCGGCGGTGGCTCTTTTGTCACCACCTTTAGTGCGACCATCTCTAAAGTGGTATGGTGGATCTCTACCCATCCTATGGGCTTTAGATCCTCTATTCAATATTCTATCCCAGCCCATGTCCATGTCAAAGGTTACAACTCCTATGGGGGCGACCCAAGCACAAAAGGTGTGGTAAATGTCGGCGGCACTTTAGCAGTAGATGTTGGCTACGAATATAGCTTCACCCAAAACTGGGTAGCAGCACTCGATATCGCCTACACCCATTCCTGGAAGACGAAATTTAAAGGGACCACAGTGGCATCTGTCGGCTCCCCAACAAGTAGCGATCAATTAAGCCTTGCTCCCGCAATCGAATACAACCCTACCGCAGACCTCGGCTTTATCGCCGGCATCTGGTTCACCGTCTGGGGTCGCAACTCCTCAAACTTCCTCGCCGAAATCATAAGCTTCACCTACACCTTCTAAGTTTATACCCAAGATGATTCAAAACTTGGCATTTTAGCCTCGCTGACATCTCCAAATTTAAAGCCCTCTTGACTCGCCTTATTTTTAATAGGAACTTTCCTCCAGGTCAGTTTTGCATGCTTTAAATTTTGAGCATCTGCTTCGCTAAAAAATCCAACTTTTGAAATCACTTAGGTATATCTTAAGAAAAAGCTTATCCTAGCTGTTATTAAAAACTTGCGCTAAGCTATCTCCCGTTTCTTCAGTAAAAAGGAGATGATCATGAGTATATCAGCTGTAGGAACGAGTTTCCCAGTAGCGTTAGACGATCCTGCGGATATTTACAAACGGATGAGCTGCGATGCCCTCGGTAATGCCCTAATCAAAGCTATTGAAACAGAAAATCTTTCTGAAACTACTGCTATATTAAATAGCGGTCGACCTCTCTCCTCTTTTCATCTTGCTCAAGCTTTATGCTTTGCTATCGAGAGAAAAAACCCCCTATTCGAGACAGAAACACCCCTAATCAAAGAAATATTCCAACACGTTCGTGCTACAGATCGAGATTTTTTTGATGCTATAACGCAACATTTTTTTCCTAAAGTCTTACTCTGCGCGATTAGATGTTCTTCTCCTTGTGCACGATTGATATGGGAGATTATAAAAGAAAATAGGATCAAAGGATTGCCAATAGGAGAGATTTTATGCGCAGCTATACGCTCTGACCATCCGCTAGCTACCGAGTTATGGAATGAAGCAACAATCGGCTCTTATAATCTTTCGATGGTATTTAGTGAAGCCTACATCACACAGCACCTCACGGGCGATATAATCAGTACTCGTGAAGTTGGGCGAGTATTTAGTGACGCCATCACAAGTCATCACCCCTTACGTGATGCAATATGGTATTCTGGGAAATCTATGGATACTGAAGAGTTGGGCTTCGGATTTCTCAAGTCTCTTTCTCATGATCGTGCCTGGGCAGTAAGAATATTTAACTCCAGCCGTGAGATAGGGTTAAGATGGAGGGCTGCTTCGCTGCCAATTGCTATTCGCAACCATTTTCCTCTCACTAGAAGCTTGTGGGGTTCTATTGAACCTCAATATAATGAGAGTTTGCATCGTCGACATGTCATCTCTGCTTTATTTGCAGCTTTAGAATACGACCATCCCCTTGCTGATACACTATGGAGTTGGATAACAAGACATGTGAAGCAAGACAGTTTTGAAGTATCTCTTATTTTATGTGCAGCCATCCGCTGTCGCTCTCCCTTAGTATGGAGAGTTTATAGAGAGTATTCTCGTCCACCACTTTCACTTAAAATGTCTCCAATAGACCTAGGAAATATCTTAGCAGAATCTATCAAACACGACTCCCCTTTGACAACTTCTCTTATTACCTCCAAACTTGAAATGGACCCCGTCCCTCTTGGAGAGGCTCTAGTTCTGTGTTGGACAACTAGCCGCCTACATGTAGCACGCCTTTTAATGGCTCACCGCACAATTACTCCTCGATATGTCGGAGAAGTGTTTTTAGCGGCCAGAAAAAGTGGTAACTCTTTTGCCCAGGAGATACTTGACTCTTCACAGACTCTTCCTTGAAAGAGTTTTTAGAGCTGTAATTCTCCCATTTATAAAGGCTAAATTTTGCGAGACACTCTATCGTGCAAACATGCAAAGAAAAAGCTTATCCTGGATGTTATTAAAAATTTGCGCTAAACTATCCCCTTTTCTTTAGTAAAAGGAGATAGTCATGAGTATATCACCTGTAGGCGCGAGTTTCCCCACTGCGCCAGACGATCCTGCGGATATTTACAAACGGATGAGCCGCGATGCTCTAGGTGATGCCCTAATCAAAGCTATTGAATCAAATAATTTTCCTGAAGCTACTACTATCTTAAGTAGCGGTTGCGAACTTTCTCCTTTTGATCTTGGTAAAGCTTTATTGATGGCTATCGAGAAAAAAAATGATCCATTAATCAAAGAATTGCTCACCAGACCTATACGTGGGGATTTTTTCCCAGAAGCCTTAACCTGCGCCCTTGAATGTTCTTCTCCTTTCGCAAACGAGATATGGGAAATTATAAAAAAAGAACAAATCACAGACTCTTTTGAGATGGGAAGAGCTTTATGCGCAGCTATTCTATGTGACTCTCCCCTAGCAGTTGAACTAATGGATAGACCTGATATTACCCCTTATATGCGTGGATTGGCATTTGCCGCTGCCGTAGAAAAAAGCCCCCTTATACGAGATTTAATATGGGATTCTGGAAAAGCTATGAATCCCCGAACTTTAGGAAAAGCATTTCGCCAAGCTCTTCTCTACAATCCTGCGTGGGCTATAAAAATATTCCAATCTAAACATGCCATCGATTCAGATGAACTTGGCGAAAGTCTCCCAATCGCTATTTGCAACCATTTTTCTCTTATTAGAGAGCTATGGGATTCCTTTAAACCCGGTTATAACCAATATTCCCGGGGTCCACAATATGTCGCCAATGCTTTAGTTGCAGCTTTAGAGCATGATCCTCCTCTTGTACCTACCCTATATAGTTGGATAAGAACCCATGTGAGGCGACAAGACCTTAAAATAGCTCGCATTTTATCTACAGCCATCCGCGTTGGTTCTACCTTCTTAGCAGAGCCGCTCTATAGAGAATATTTTGAATTAACTGCTGAGTTTAGAATGTCTTCCCGAGAACTTGTGGATGTTTTAATAGAAGCTATAAAATGTGACTTCCCTTTGACAACTCACCTTATTACCTCTGAACTTGAAATGGACCCAGTCCCCCTTGGAGATGCTTTAGTTCTTTGTTGGAGAACCGGCCGCCTAGATGTAGCACGCCTTTTAATTGCTCATCGCACGATTGCTCCTCGAAGCGTTGG
>CAZBHP010000024.1:0-13084 GCA_964491795.1 uncultured bacterium
TTTTTTCATCAAGAGCCTCAGCTTTTGCCATTGCTCTTTCAGTGAGTACGGAGAGAAGGGCATCAATTTTAGGATTAAAAGCTTCGATTCTTTGTAAAAAATAAGAGACGATCTCTTTTGCAGAATGGCGACCTTCGACAAAGTCAGCATGTAGCTCTTGAGCTGTTTTTTTAAATAAGAGTTCCTGAGGCGGCTTTTTCGTAAACATTAGAGTTGGTCTTTAATTACTTTAGGGACTTTGATCATGCCACCCACATGCTGGGGTGCGTTGTCTAAAAATTCTTTTCGGGAAATAAGCCTTTTGGCGACATCTTCACGCAAAGGGGCTGTCATCGATTCCAAAACATGGCTACACGGCTCTACGTCAGAGGTGTCCACTTCGTTAAGGATAGCCACATAGTCGAGAACCCGTTTTAAGTTATTCGAGAGCTTTTCCTTTTCTTGTGGGGCAAGTTTAATGCGGCACAATTTTTCTAGAGTATGTAACTGTTCTTGTTCAAATGAAGACATAACGAAAAACTATAAAGCAGAAGCCCCTTATTGTCAACATTCGCTTAAAAAGCTTTCCCTAAAGACTTTACATATTTTTAATGACTTAAATAGTTTAATAGCTAGGATCGAGCTCACTATAAATGTAAACTATTGGAGAAATGGATATGGTAGTCCTAAACGTTGTGGCCTTAATCCTTGTGATTGTAGGGGCTTTAAATTGGGGATCTATTGGTTTTTTTAACTATAACGTAATCAGCGCTATTTTCGGCTTAGAAGTTGCTGGAGACTATAGCGTTGGCGCAAGAGCTATTTTTGCGATTGTCGGTCTTGCCGGTCTTTGGGCACTTAACTTCTTAGGTCGCGTAAGAGGCTTGTGCTGCTGTGATGATGGCACTTGCCGTTGCTGCGGTAAGAGCTCAGCTCATAAACACAAAAAAGACTAAATAAGTCATAGACTTTGACTCTTGCATAGTTCTACTTCTTTCTAGAAGTTTCCTGTGCAAGAGATCTTTTTATATACCGAAGGTGAGTTGTGTAAAATATACCCACCATATATACTGATCGTGATTCAAAAATTGGTTTTTGATTTCATCGGCATCTTAACTTTTGAACTTCTTTCGACTCGCCCTGTTTTTAACAGGAGCTCGCCTCAGGATTGCCTAACGGCTAGTCCAAAATTTAAGTGTCGATTTCCTCAAATTCCCAATTTTTGAGATCAGATCAGTATAAAATATACCACCGATGCGCCCTTCAAAGTTTACCATTCGATTCTTTTTACCCTACTCTCAAGAGGATGTCTATGGATGGCACCTGAAAGAGAGGACCTTTGTAAGGTTTTTCCCTTCCTGGGAAAAAGCAACCCTTTTAGAAGGAGAGCATTGGCCTGGGCGTCAAACAAAGTTTTCCTGCGTGCTTGAGCGGGGGTGTTTTAAGGTCCATTACCTTTTCCGTTGTCACTACCCAAGTCACCAACCAATCTTACGCACTAAACTAGAAAAAGGCCCTTTTCGCTCCTTTGACGTTACTACACAAATGCGTATGGAAGGCAAAGAGATTGAGCTTAAAGAGACTGTAGAATATGTCTTGCGATGCCCTTGGTTTTTCCAAAATAAAAGAGAAGAGATTACTAACAAACGATTTAAGCGATTTTTTGATCACAAACATAGCGTTCTTTTAAAAGATTTAGAAATGCTTGCAAAGATAGGCCCTCAAAAAACTTTACGAATTCTGATAACCGGAACCACAGGTCTTGTAGGAAGCGCTCTTTCCGATTTTTTAAAATCAATGGGGCATCAAGTCTTTTCCCTTATACGAAAAAAAAGGACACCTTCCAGAGTTGGAGATATCGTCTTTAACCCTTTGAATTTTCAAGGTGATCGAAGTCAATTAGAAGGGTTTGATGCGGTGATTCACTTGGCTGGTGAGAGCATCCAAAAAAGATGGACTCGGAAGAGAAAAGAGAAAATCTTAAAGAGTCGAGAAGAGATGACAAGGCATCTTGTAAAAATGTTAGCCTCTTTAGAAAAACCTCCCCCCATATTTTTATGCGCTTCAGCAGTCGGTTTTTATGGAGAGCGGGGAGACGTTGTTCTTACAGAAAAAGACTCCAAAGGGAAGGGGTTTCTAGCAGAGGTGTGTCAAGCCTGGGAAACAGCCTCTTCTTTCTTAAACACCTCTTCTGTAAGAGTTGTCCATTTACGTTTTGGAATCATTCTAAGTTCAAAAGGTGGTGCTCTAAAAAAGATGCTTACCCCTTTTAAGCTTGGGCTTGGAGCAACCCTTGGAAACGGAGCGCAGTTTATAAGTTGGGTAGCTATCGATGACGTTATAGGGGCTATTTATCATACTCTCCTTAACCAGGAGCTTAAAGGTCCTGTAAATGTTGTAAGCCCTCAAGCAGTAACCAATCTTGAGTTTACTAAGACTTTAGCGAGCCGTTTATATAAACCGTATCGCTTCTCTATTTCACCCACCCTTTCTCGGTTGCTTATCGGCGAAGGGGCAAAAGAGCTCCTCTTTACTTCTACCCGGGCTTACCCGCAAAAGCTTTTAGATACAGGATACACTTTCCGTTATCCTGACCTTACCTCTGCTCTATCTCATCTCGTTTATTAACGCTCTAATTATAAGAGTCTGAAATAAATCATAATTATTGTTTGTTAAAAACAGCGAGTTTTTATAACTTTAAATTAAAGGAAAACTAAAAAAAGAAATTAATGACCGAAAAACAAAAGACACAGCCTTTTCTCGTTATGAAAGATCCGCGAGGATTTATGAGAAAAATCCTCCTTGAAACTCCAAAAACTCATTGGTTATTAGCATTTTTTGTAGGTGCTGTGTGGATTTTTTCTAAATCGTATACCTACACCCTAGGGTTTAAATACTCTGCGACTGTGATTGCTTTAGGAGCCTTACTTCTAGCTATACCGGCCGGCTTTTTATTGATTTTTCTGACTTCTTATCTCCTTTATGTGACTGGAAAGATCTTCAAGGGAAAAGGGAGCTTTGGAGCCATTACAGAAGCTTATGCCTGGTCTAGGGTCCCTGAATTCTTTGTCTTCCTATCCTGGTTAATCATGATAGGTGTTTACGGACAAAAAGTCTTTACTACCATCTTTCTCACAGGGGATATCCCTATTGTGATTTTTGGAATGTTAGTATTCCAGCTCATCTTTTGGGGATGGAAAGCTATTATCCTCTTCCATACGTTGGGAGAGGTGCAAAAAATTTCGGCATGGGTTGCTATTTGGAATGTGCTCCTCGCATGGCTCATTCTTTTAGTGCTCGATAATGCCCTTGATTGGGTTGTAATAAAAGGGTTGAGTCTTCGACCCATGGCTGTAAGGTTTTTACAGTTTTAACAGTAAGGAAGGAATGCATGAAGCGATGTGTAATGAATATAACTAAAAGAGGATTTGCTACCTTTTTAGGACTTTTGCTTGTAGCAAAGCCTCTAGCTGCAAAGCTGATTGCTGATCCAACGCCTGCAAGTAAAAAGCAGAAGATCGCAAGCGCAAACTCAACTTTGCCAGATAATGGCGTTTGTAGCGATTGGAAAAAAGTGCGCTCTCAAGAAGGAAAGTGCTCTGCTTCTTTCCCTAAAACTCCAGATCATCTTCGCCAAAAACTACCTATGAAAGACGGCGATAAAGAGTTAAAATACAACGTGTATGTTGCTGATTTTGAACGTAAAGCTGTCTACATGGTCTTAATTGCGGAATACCCGGGCGTAGTTAACGAAGAGTATGCGGTCAAAAACTTAGAACACTTTCTCAACACTCTTCTTTCTCAAAATCCTAAAAATCGTCTTCTCTATGCAAATCTGACAAAAGTGCAAGGCTTCCCAGGTATGGACTTTTTCATTTCGACTGAACAAATCTACTTTAAAGGGCGCGCTATCCAAGCAAATAACACCCTTTACTTACTTGCTATGGAATGTGAGATTCCAAACTATCAAGATATTCACTTTAATCACTTCATCAGCTCTTTTGAGCTTCATCTAAACTAGTATTTTTTGCAGGCTGCTGTATCAAAAGAAATCGACTCCTCCAGATTCTGGAGGAGTTTTTTTATAGAAGGTTTTTAAACTCGGTAAGTGAGTCAACGGCGAATTTACGAATGCCGGATCCTAGAAGCTTTTTCACAAGGGGGCTTGTGTAGTTGTTGTAATAGACAAAAAGCCCGTGCTTTTTCTTGAAGCACTTTTTATGACTCTCTTCCACAGCTGCATGGGAAAGATAGGGAGAGGTTATAAGGAGAATGGAATCAATAGAGGGGTTTTCTAAAGCCTCATTAAAAAGGGGATTCATCGTTTCAGAAGGGGAACTAACCCACAATTGGGTTGTGATATCAGGAGATCTTTGGCGGACTTTTTCTAAATCTTGTGGAGATAGGGTCGTGATCCATGTTTGTTTTTCTACTTGATAATATTGAATCAAAGGAAGAATCTCTTCGGTAAGAGAAGCGCCCTTATTATCAATGACGATCTTTTTCTGAGGGTCTTTTTTTACATAAAACAAGATCTCTTCTAGGGTTGGAATGGGAGGGGAGAAGTAGGGATTATCGACTCCAAGTGTAAGATCCTGAATCTCTTTATAAGAAATTTCGTTGAGGGGCTTTTTACGAAGATGCGAGGGGAGTTTATTAATGGTTCGATCTAGTGTCTCGTCATGGCAAATGATGAGGGTCCCATCGCTTGTTCTCTGGATATCCATTTCTGGGATAGCGTGCTGCGACCAGCTGTCTAAAAAAGCCGCAAGGGAGTTTTCTGGAAAACGACCGCTTCCACCACGATGGGTTGTAATTTCTATTTTTTTCATAATTATTATATTATTGTTTAATAATAACATGGGGTGTGACTAATTATAATTATGAAAAGACTGCTATTTGCACTTCTCTTTGCGATGACGCCACTTATGGCGGCCCTTCCACCAGCCGTTCAAAGTAGACGGGAAATGGAGGCTATCTTAAGCAGCCCAGAAATGAATGAATTGATCCCAAGTGGGGACATTATTCAACAGCTTCTAAAAGTGACAGGTGGGTATGTTCTTATTACAGACAAACGTCTGATCCCAATTTCTGTTCACTACCAGAAAACTAAAGAGATTGGGCCGGCCCGTTTCCGGCTTGAATTTCATGAACCGATCTCGCTTCAATACAAAAAGAGATCGTGGCGGGAAGAAGAGTAAAACCGCTTAGGTGCCTCTAGTAAAGTTAAGAAATCTACGAGCTTGAGAAGAAGAAGGGTCGCGAGTAGATACAATCAATCTACGTATTACTCTACATATTACTGAAGAAAAAGGAGATCCCATAGGTGTCAACGAAAAACCCCGGATAACTGGGCTTGTAGCGATAATCTCGCGCCACCTTTTGTTTATAGAGGCCAATCTCAGTAATTGTTTGAAGGGCAAATAAGAGGCCATCTTCAACACAAGTTGATCCGGGAAAATTTCGGGCGTTCTAGCTATTACAATCGCATCCATATATATCAACCTTTTTTATACTTATTATCTTACATGTTAGTAATTTATTATTAATAATCTTATCAAAAATAGGTATTTCTTGAATAGGTTATTTATGAATAGACCTTAATTTACAACATAACATATATTATCAGACGTCCAAAATGGAGTAAAAAACACCTATTTTCTTTCATTACCTCATAACTGTTAGTAACTTAATAGAATTTTAACCCTGCTTTGGTATACTTAAAAGAACCTTCTTCTGACGAAGTAAGGAATGGGATTGCAGCTTGGCTGTCATTCACCCCCCTTTATGTAAATAATAATTTTAAAAAGAGAGTTTTATGGATATTACACGAGCTAGGGATTCTAATTTCTTACGGATGCCTTATGAAGCCTTGGATTTAGTCTTTGACTACTGCGAAAACCCCTTGTTACTAGGTCTCACAAATATACGTTTAGCTGAAATGGCATACCTTTATTTTTCGAGGATAACTCCTCGAGAGCTTTTTCCTTTTATAAGACAATTTATTCTATGCACAGATCCCGAAATTCGTTCTCTTATTTCCTGTGCAAAACCACTGAATCAGCTAAAGTTCCCGTCACTACCTATGCTATCTCTACAAGTCAAAACAACCCTTGCTGCTATCCCTTTTTTTTATATCATAGAAACTGAAATTCAGAGGCTTTTAGATGTTTGTGACTCATCTGCGCTTCCAATTCTTACTGATACCCAGGATATTCTACTGTCTGATTGCTGGATATGTGCATCGGAGGCTGCGATTACCAATAATGATCTAATTACTTCTTCTTTGCTTTTAACTCATCCAGACACTCATGGAATTCCTGCTGAGGAGCTATGGCGGGTTCTATACCAATCAATTAGATATCAGCGTACTGCTGTAGTTGCTTTAGTTTTAAAACACCCTAATTTAGTGAGTCTCCCATCTAGCGATTACAGTTTGGGACATGCTTTATATAAAGCGGTCTTAAATAAAAGTCCTGCGATAGTTAGTTTGATTTTAGACCACCAAAGTGCTGTCCCTTTATCTGGCGATTATAGCCTCGGTTACGCTTTATACATTGCTATCTCTAGTGGATGCACGGCTATATCTTCCTTAATTTTGTTTCATGAAAGTTTTGCTGATATATCTGCACAGGGTCTTTATGGACTTGGTCATGCCCTCTTTATGGCGTCTTGGAAAGGTTATAGCTCCATAGCTCTCTTCATTTTAGAACATCCAAATGCCGCTTTTATCCCTGATGAAGGTCTGTATGGCTTTGCCCGCTCATTAGAAATTGCAACTATATTTGGATATACCTCCATTACAACAGCGATTCTGGAACTGGTAGAACGTCTAGAGGCTGAAGAAGCAACAGATAGCTTAGCATCAGTTTAAGCCAGTTATCTAGTTTATAAAATCTTGCTATGGTAGAATCCCAAGTAAATAAGGAGTGATATGGGAAAAGCGCCCGCTAAGGAAGAAAAAGGTTTATCAAAAAAAGATCTCAAAGGTTTTCAAGAGCGATTTGTAGGCTCAAATGTAAATCGAATTGCACAAAATGCCCTGTCGCGGACAGACGGTCGTAATGTAGGCCTTAAATGGGATGCTTACGCGCAGATTACCCACGTGTTTTCAGATGTTGTCACCTCAGAACTTGCTGCAACAAACCAGCAACAAAGTGGTCGATGCTGGATCTTTGCAGCTCTTAACATGCTCCGCATTAAACTTGCTAAGCGCTATAAACTTGAAAAATTTGAATTCTCACAAAACTATCTCTTTTTCTGGGATAAAATTGAAAAAGCCAATTACTTTTTAGAGACCATTCTTCAAACTGCTGATGAACCTTTTGACTCACGCCTTATGATGCATCTTCTTCACAACCCTGTTCAAGATGGCGGTCAGTGGCATATGGTAGAAAGCCTTATTGAAAAGTATGGGGTTGTGCCTCAATCGGTCTATCCAGATAGCCAAGGGGCTTTGAATTCTAGGCAGATGAACTATTTTGTAACTCATAAGCTAAGAGAAAACGCCTATCGCCTTCGTTCTATGATGGAAAAAGGCGAAAATAAAGCAAAGCTTCATAAGGCTAAACAAGAAATGATGGAAGAGATCTATCGAATTGTCTCTATTCATCTTGGTACCCCTCCCGAGACTTTTACATGGACTTTCCGAGATAAAGATAAAAAATACCACGCATTTACCAATGAAACTCCCCTTTCTTTTTATCACAATCATGTCAAAACACATCTAGAAGATTACGTTTGCTTAGTTGATAGTCCTAGAAAGACCACCCCCTATTACAAAGCCTATACTGTTTCTCACCTGGGCAATGTTTGGGAAGGTAAACCGATCCTTTATGTAAATGTGCCTATTGAAGACATGAAGAAAGCTGTTATTGACTCTTTAAAGGCTGATGAATCTGTCTGGTTTGGATGTGACGTAGGAAAATGGTTTGATCGTGAAATCGGTATTATGGACAGGAACCTCTTTGACTTTGAAACCCTTTTCAATGTCTCTTTCACCATGGATAAAGAGACAAGAATCAATTATTCCGACAGTCAAATGACACACGCCATGCTTTTCACAGGATTTGATTCCACAACCAATCGCTACCGCGTAGAAAATAGCTGGGGTGATAAAGTTGGTGAAAAAGGGTATTTTATCATGAGCGACTCTTGGTTTGATGAGTATATGTTTGAAGTTGCTATAGAGAAAAAATTCCTCTCTAAGAAAATTCTAGACGTTCTCAAAAAAGAACCGATCGTCCTCCCCCCTTGGGATCCTTTCGGCTCTCTCGCCTCTTAATCTAAAAAGCTTCTCTTATAAAAGAGAAGCTTTTTTGCTCTCACAGAACTAGAAGAACAGGATGTGCAGGATCGACTTCGTCGATAGGATATGCAGGATGTAAGGTTCATATAACTATCCTGCTTATCTTTGAAGCCGTAGGCTATCCTGCACATCCTGTATTTATTAGAAAAGCTAGACTTCGTCTGCTTTTTTTAGAGAAGAGGCTTCTTGAATAATCTCTACTTTTTGCTCTGAAGAGTAGTCTATTACGTGAAGATTTTCTTTTTTGACCGGTTGCCGTTTTATCATGATTGTATGCGTTTCTTGGGATTCTTCATGTTGATAAGTGAGAATTTGTCTAAGGAAATCCATCTTGTAAGAGCCGTCTGACAACTCAACAGAAAACCCATCTTCAAAGTGGAGGTGTGGAAGGAAGATTTCTGTTGCGTAAGGTGTATTCGGAATGTGCGCAAAAGTATAGGTGAAAATTTCTTTGGCTACATCGAAATTCATATAAAGAGGAGTGCCAGCTGTTTTCATAGCATAAGGGCGTATTAAGGCAAGCTTTGCTCTTGCCCCTTCATAACAATTGTCGGGATCAAAAACCAGGTCCTTACTATAAATAGAAAGATCTTCGGAGTTCCAGTGATCCCCTTCATGATTTCTATTATTTGCAGTATAGTTCCAAACTGTGCCAGAGAGTAAATTATCTTCTAAGGCTTGAAAAGAGCGGTTAAGCGCTTTATTTTGCTCTTTCATATCTTTTGAAGACTGAAAAGGGATTCCAAACTCACTAATAAGTGTCGGCATGCCAGAGAAAAACCCTTTTAATTTACGTAGTTGTCCTGCAAACGATTTTCTAATAGAACGTGGAAGCGCAATGAGGAGTTTCATCTTCAAAACATCTACACCCAAAAAAGACCAAAAGCTTTGCATTACTAGAATAAATGCGTCGTACCAATGTAGAGAAAATACAGGAGCACAAAAGTCTTTGTTTTCTATAAGAGGAGGATTTAATCCGATGACTGATTCAAAGAAAATCATCTTTTTAGGAGATACTTTTTCTATGGCATGGCCCACCTTTTTTAAAAATGGGACATAGAAATCGCGATTAAAATCTTTTTTAGCAAAATAATCAGGTTTATGAAGAACAGCCTCTCCTCCCCTATCAATTCCCCAGACACCTGCCTCTCTCCATGGACAAGCAACTCCTTCTTGCCAAGCTCTTTCTTGGTTTTCGTTTAACTGAACGCGCCCAGTTTTGCCAAGATAGAGAAACTTACGTTGCCATTCTTCAACGCTTAAGGAAAATCCTTCTCCTAAGAGCATCCCTTCAAAAGGAGTCGGTGTAGCCCCAAGCTTTATAACGCCAAACGGTTTTGCTAGGTTTTCAACCCCAATATATCCAGCATGAGGCTCATTCATAATATCAAAGCCTAAAATTCCCTTACGCCCTTTTAAACGGGTAACCACTTGTAATAGACTGTTTGTATAGTGCTCTTGTAATGTGTTTTGAATGGAATCTCCATACAGCATTCGCTTTGGAGCAAAGGTGTTACCTCCAAAAAAGAGGGTGAACATGGTAGCAGCCCCTAATTTAGAAGCATTCGTTGCCCAGGAAAGAGGATGTCCTTTTTTTCGCTTACGCTTATAAAAGATAGCCGCTCCTGTTTTCTCAAGGTAGGGCAAAGAAAAACCAGCGCCTTCTTGTGTCCAACCTGGTGCTCCATCTCCCCCGGTAAAGCGAGACCACACGTCTTGATGAAAATCAATTAAAAGATGCATGCCAAAACGCTCACACTTCTCAACAAGAGCATCCAAATAATTTAAGTATTCAAAATCGTATTCTCCTGGGCCTGCATGTTCAATGGCTTCCCAGGTTACTGTTAAACGGATCAGGGTAAAACCCCAATAACGCAATCGAGTTAAATGTTCATCTGCTTCTTCTAAAGAAAAAGGGCAATCGATAAAAGAGACTTTTCTGTGCGCAAAAAAGTTTTTCCCCCATGGCATGCTTGCATAAGGTTTTTTAGGGGTCTTAGCGGGGATATTTACGCCACGCAATATTAAGGTGCGACCACACTCATCTTTAAAATCTTCCCCATCGGTACTAATATCGTGAAGAGTTGTCAGGGCTGGAAGAAGCACTTCTAATTTACACAAAGAATGCTCTGCAAAACCTAAAGCTTTTGCTCCATGCTCATACTTGGTGATTTTCTTTTTTTTCATATTTTAATGCAGGTTTTCTTACATTATTATATGAAAAAGTGAAGTTATGTGGCGGGAAGGGAAAAAAACGGATAGGTATGAAAAGGGCTTAACATACCTATCCACACTTTCCCCATCGGGGGAAAATGCTAAAAACCAGTAAATTATGAAATAATTAATGATAATTATAACATTTTTAGCTTTTTATAATAACAGAAAAATAAAGGGGTTGCTCTAAATGCTTGTTGTTGAGCTGGTTACATTTTTCTTCCTGGGGCTCTTTACAGGCTGTATAGCAGGGCTTTTCGGGGTCAGCGGAGGCTTTATTCTTGTTCCAGCTCAAGTGTTTCTCTTTCAACTTTTTCAAATTCCTCCCCATCTTCAAGTAAAATTGGCTATAGGAAGCTCTCTTGGATCTGCAGTTTTCACCTCTCTTATGGCTATGCATTCCCACAATAAGCATAAAACCATCTTATGGGATCTAGTCCTTAAAATTGCCCCTGGTTTAATTCTAGGGGCTATTACGGGGGCCTCAGCCGGTATTTTTATGCCTGCTAAAGTTCTAGAGGTTCTCTTTGGAGTGATTGCTTGCTCAACTGGCGTTTATTTTCTCCTCCCTTATTCTGTACTAAAAGAAGAGCCCCTTGCTCTACCCTCCTTAAAACTGATCATAACAGTTGGGTTTTTTATAGGTTTTACCTCTTCCATGGTAGGCTTAGGAGGCGGTCTTATTTTTCTCCCTGTTGCAATCCTTGTCTTTGGTGCCCCTATCCTTCAGGCTATTGGGACCTCTTCTATTGCAACTTGCCTAATTGCTTTTTTCGGGGCCCTAACTTTTCTAATTCCCACTGTTTCAGAACCCATCTACCCTCACGCAATCGGCTACCTCTATCTACCCTCTTTTATCCCTATTACCTTGGGTTCGCTTACAACCGTCGGTTTAGGAGTAAAGTGGGCTCGCACCCTTCACAAAACGACTTTGAAAAGAGTTTTTGCGCTTCTTATTATTTCTGTTGGTATTTTGATGATCGCCCGTTAAAAGAACCTCCTTCTTCTAGAAGGAGGAATTCTTCTTACTCTTTAAGGATTAGTTGATAAATTAGCCGCTTCATCCATCCCTAAAGAAATGGGTGAAGCTTGGCAGTTCGTTAAAAGAACCTCCTTCTTCTAGAAGGAGGAATTCTTCTTAGAAGGGATTAAGTAAAGCTTGGCAGTCGTTAAAAAATGGGCTTTGAGTGGAGATAATTCCTTTTATCGGACTGCTCTTTTTGCAGAGCTAGCTGATGGGAGACCTCTTTATTCTCATCTTCTTTTGAGTTGCCGACATTCTTAGCGAACTCACGGGTAGCTGGAACTTTGAGGTTTTCCTTTGCTAAAAGCTGAGTATAGGCCCAAATAAGTTTCTGTAGAAAGCCTAGTTTAGGTAACTTCCAGTCGACAACTTTTTTAGCGGGAAAATGGCATTCTTGGAAAAGCCTTGCATAATGAAAGAGATGAAGCTCCTGTTTGCGAGAACAGAGGTGGGTATCAAATGCTGTATGGTGGATATCCTCTTTATTTTCTCTTTTTGCTAGCTCATAGAGTGCTTTAACCGCTATTTTTTGCATGGGTTTTGGCTTTTGGAGCAAAAGGGATTCTTTTTTTGCCCCTTGAGAGGCAAGGGTAAGAGAAGGCAAATGGAGAAGGGTAATCGCTTTAAAGCCCCTCTTAGGGTCTAAACACGCATTCAAGCGCTCTTTAAGGGAGATGGTAGACACCTTCTCAAGAGAAGAGTGGAAGATGGTTTTTTTATCTTTCATCGTTTCCAAATTTTTTCTTACCAATATAGCTTAACGAAATCTTAATATATTTTCAAGGATTTTCTAAAATCTCATACTTAGGTATTTATAACTTTAAATTGCTGAAATTTCAGGGTTTAGGCCATACTATTTTTTAAAAAAAGGAGAATGTATGGGAACTGTCACCCTCAAAGGAAATAAAACAGCAGTAGAGGGAACTTTTCTTGTTTCATCTAATTTAGCGCCTGATTTCGTCTTAGTCAATAAAGCCCTGGAAAATGTCACTTTGAATCAATTCAAAGGTAAAAAGAAGGTCATTGCGACCCTCCCCTCAGTAGACACTTCTGTCTGCAGCATGGAAAGCATGGAATTGCAACGTATCGCCTCTTCATATCCTGAAATCGCCTTTATTGTGGTTTCAAAAGATCTACCTTTTGGGCAAGAACGTTTTTGCTTACAAACCAAGATTTCAAATATAACATTCCTTTCAGACTTACGTCCTAGATCACAGTTTGGCAAAGACTATGGAGTGCTTGTGACAGAAGGTCCTCTTGCAGGAGTTTTAGCACGCTCTATTATCGTCTTAAGTGAAAATGACCAGGTTATCTATGCAGAACTGGTCCCTGAAATCTCCCATCCGCCCGATTTTGCCAAGCTTGAAGAACATCTCCGCTAAAAGCTCTCTTTTGTCTCCTGTTGGACCCCAGCGTCTCCGGCAGTGTGAACTGCCAGAGATGCTCCCCCGGGCGATGCTTTAAAAAGCACGCCCGGATATTCCAAGCGAAGCATTGGCCCTTAGAGTTAATTTTGTCCCTGCAACGAAGTGGAAGGGACAACCCAAGGCGAGATATCG
>CAZBHP010000025.1:0-12909 GCA_964491795.1 uncultured bacterium
CTTTTAGACAAAGAGCCCGATGCGATGCTTGATTTGATCGTTGCCAGAATTGGCTCAAGTGGGAGTGCAGAGGGGCTATGCGAGAGCAGCCCCTTTGCATAAAAAAAGAGAGATAACTTTTGACGGTGTGGTTGTATAGAAAGAGATAACCTAATTTCTTTGGAAATGTCCAAAGTCGAGGGGGCGTCACTGGAAGTGAACTTCCAGTGACGCCCTCTATTATCGGCAACAAGGTTGCCGCCCTTTTGTTAATTCTGTCCCCAAAGGGGACAGCCGATGGCGAGATATCGGAAAGAGAAATCGCTTTTTATTGCGAGGAATCTGTATTTCCTACGTGACGAGCAAAATAAGCTTAAGGCTTTTGCCGCAAGCTTAAGGTAAAAAGCGATTTATCAAACCGAGATGAAAAGAACTCCCCCAAACGGGGGAGAATTCTTTTGCGATTTAAGGATTCTTTGATTAATTTGTCGCTTCGCTTTATCGCGCCGCTCAATTGGGAGTGCAGAGGGGCTATGCGAGAGCAGCCCCTTTGCATAATTGGTGATGTGATTATGCAGAAAGAGGCAAACTAATTTCTATGGAAAGGAGGTTCTTTTACGCACATTTAGCATATTATTTTTTCTGCTTCTTCTTGAGAACACTTAAAAATGCTTTGACGAGGCTTTCATCTTTAACAGCATGAGAAGACCCTTTCATCACTTCTAGAAAATCGTTTGCAAGACGCTTACCTAATTGAACCCCTTCTTGATCGAAAGAATTAATTCCCCAGATAAATCCTTGAAAGGCGACATAATGCTCATGATAAGCTAAAAGATTTCCTAGTGTGTAGGCATCGAGATGATCGGCAAAGAGAATATGATTTGCTCGAGACCCAGAAAAAAAGCGGTTATTGTTAGAGACGTGTTGCCCCTTTGCGAGGGCAAGCGACTGGGCAAAAAGATTGGCTAAGAGTTTTTCTTGGTTTGTTGTGCCACTGATATCTTCATCTTTACTCACTTGAGCCTTTCTAAAACCGATAAATTCTACAGGGATGACTTGAGTTCCTTGGTGAATTGCTTGGTAATAAGAGTGCTGCCCTTCTGTTCCAACAGTTCCCCAAAGAACTGGAGATGTTTGCCAGTTAACAAAAGATCCATCGCTTTGGGCAACACTTTTTCCATTCGATTCCATAAAAAGCTGCTGTAAATGCTCTGTCCAAGCATGCATACCTTGAGAGTAAGGGACAATTGCGAAGGTCGATCTTTCTAAAAAATTCCGATTCCAAATACCGAGTAAAGCACCCCACAGAGGTAAATTCTTCTTCGGATTTTTCTCTTCAAGAGCATGAAGGTCCATATCATGTAACCCTCGGAGAAACTCCTTCCATAAAGGAAGCCCTAAAAGAAAAGAAATAGGAACGGCTCCCACCATGCTCGAAACAGAATAGCGACCACCTACGTAATCCCAGAGATAGAAAGTCTCTAGAAACTCACTTGGGGTATCCATTGGGCTTTTCTCCCCGGTGATCATCACAAAGTGGTGTTTCACATCGAGATTTCTCTCTTGATAACGCTTTCTTAAAACTTCTTCTTGAGCTGCAATTTCAAGAGTTCCCCCTGATTTAGAGACAATCACCACTAAAGTTTTTGCAAGATCTACCTTTTCGAGAATCGTGTAGATTTTATCGGGGTCGATATTGGAGGCAAAATAAAGCTGGCGCTTACTGGTTTTATAGGCCTCTAGTGCTTCACTAACTGCTTTTGTCCCAAGATAAGATCCACCTATTCCAACTACAATCATCGAAGTAAACTTCTCTACCTTAGGTAAAAAGCGGGCAAGCTTTTCCATCTCTTTCTGAGAGGCTTGAATAGCTTGGAGAAGAGGCTTAGAAGCGCCTTTAGGGGTAGTCAAAGCACGCAATGCAGTGTGACCTACAGATCTATTTTCTGATTCGCAATTATTTACATAGTTCATCACCTCCATCGCTTGCATGGAGGCCATTTTTTTAAGGGCAAATGTTTCTTCAGCAAGTTCTACAAGAGCATTTTCAATCTCTAAAGACACACATTCTGTAGCATACATCATTTTCCAAGAAAGGCTCTCGATAGCCATTTTTTCTATCCGTTCAGGAGTCAGAAGAGATAGTTCGCTTAGGTTGGGCGCGCTTTTAGCCAGGTTTTGGAGCTTTTTACTAGACTTTAGATGAAGGAAACTCATATCACCTTATAGTAATAAATCCTAAATTGATTGCAATCAATAGTAAAAAACAGCTAGAATGTCTCTAAACATTTTTCGGGGCATAGCGCAGCTTGGCTAGCGCGTCTGGTTTGGGACCAGAAGGTCGGGGGTTCGAATCCCTCTGCCCCGAAACTCTTCCACAACCCCTTCTGCTGCAATAAACCCCTGTAAATGTCTCTTGGTCTCCAAGCCCAGGGTTTCAGGAAATATATAGATCTTTTCAAGGCCACCCCAGCTCTCAACTAGTAAAGTCTCAGGGAAAATACGAAACGGTATCCCTTCCTCCTCTAGCTTTTGTAACAGCTCATCTACCAGGGAATAATCGATAGAGCCCTTAATAGGAAGGGCGACCCCAACCTGAGGCTCCTCTTTTTTAGAAAAAGAGTCTGGAAGGCCAAAATATCCATGTAAGCCCAGGTTATTTTTCCAGCCTACCCCTTCAAAAAGAGAGGGCGCGTTTGAAGCGCCCGGGTATATATAAGGGAAATACTCTTTAGAAAGAAACTCTGCCATTTCGCTTTTACGGGCTTTTTTCGGCATCTCTAGAAGGACAAAAGAGAAAATTTCACTTGGGATAGAAGCACTTAGCCGATGGAGATAGACCATTAAAAGCTCAAGAGAAAACAGTCGCCTTAGGTGAGGAGTATCTTGAAAATCAATATCTTGCAAATAATCGCTATAGAGAGAAGAGAGGTTAGAAAATTTACGAAGCGAAGGGGTAAAATCAAAGGGGCCCTCGTAAAAACTTAAAGAAAGAATATGAGGTTCATACGGAAGAAGGATATTTTTATAGAGATATTCTAAAGCAAACAGGCGGGCGGCAAAGAGGGGCTGATTGTGAAAATTAGTTTCTTCAAGAGAAAGATCAAAAAAAAGAGATAGGGTAATTTTTTTCCCAGAACTTGCTAATCTATCAAAAACAGAAAAATCCCAAGCCAGAGAAGAACTTGGACTACAGTCAAGCTTTATGACTACAGCCTCTTCTCCTCTAGATGAGACAAAATAGTTACTTCTCATCGCTCCTCACAAATTGCATCATCCGAATCTCTTTTTGTTGTGCGATAAAAAGGCGCTGAAAATAAGAGGGGCCGTAGTCCATAGGCATCGGCATGTAATAAGGGGCGGGCATTGCACTTTCCCAGCGGGGGCTTTTTTGCACCTCCCTTACAATCTCTTCTGCGTAGGGAATATCATCAGTAACAATGGTAAGAAGGCTGCCCACTTTGGTGATTGGGACAAGAGATTCTACAAAAGAAGTTTTAATGATTCTGTGCTTGGCATGCCTAGTTTTTGGCCACGGATCTGGAAAATTCACATAAATATGATCTACCAGGCCCTCTATTGCATAATGGGCAAGGAAATCTTCTCCCCTTCCGAAGACAATAAATAGATTGTCTAGCCCATGATTTTTCTTTTTCGACCAAATTTTACGGACACGGGCGAACTGTTTTTCTACTGCGATCCAGTTAACTTCTTTTGTTTTTAAAGCTTGCTCAGCGATCCACTCTCCATTTCCTGTGCAAAATTCTACGTGTATGGGGTTGTTATTGCCGAAAATTTCAAAAAGGGGCGGAAGAGGCTGTTTTTCAGCGACTACACAGATACCTTCTTGTAGGGAGGGGGCTGTTAGGTTTTTTGGCTGCATAGGTTTTCACAAATTTTTCAATGTAGATAAGTATATACTGATCGTGATTCAAAAGTTGGTTTTTGATTTCATCGGCATCTTAATTTTTGAACTTCTTTCGACTCGCCCTGTTTTTAACAGGGGCTCGCCTCACGATCGCCTAACGGCTAGTCCAAAATTTAAGTGCCGATTTCTTCAAATTCCCAATTTTTGAGATCAGATCAGTATAATGACTTTTCAGATTGACGAAAATACGATTTTTTTGTGAAAATACTTTACTTTCTCACCTGCCCAGGTGGTGAAACGGGAGACACGCCAGACTTAGGATCTGGTGCCGCAAGGCGTGGAGGTTCAAGTCCTCTCCTGGGCAATCTTACTTTTTCTTTTTATAAGCCTCAATCAAAGAGATGATCTGATAAATCAGCTTGGCAAGCATCACCTCCGGAGCTCGGTTGCCTGGCTGCGGCTTTAAACCTACCACATCAAAGCCAACGATTCTATGGTCACGAGCAAGCTTTTTAAAGAGCTTAAAGACCTGCTGATAAGAAAGGCCGCCTGGATCGGGGTTTTCGGAAAGAGCTATAGTAGGATCAAAAACATTTACATCTAGAGTTACATAAACATTATTTTGCAATTCTATAAGGACATCATCAATCCAGTTCTCATTTTCATGGATATCACTTGCAAAAAACATACGATCGTACTGAACGCCATTTTTTTCTTGGTTCGTCATCGATCGAATACCTACCTGAACCACCTCATTTGTGAGAGCAAAGGCATGCTGCATTACGCAGCTACGATCATAGGCATTCCCATTAAAGCTTGCACGAAGATCGCAATGGCCATCGAGCTGCAAAATACTTACAGGTGAATAGGCTTTGTGAATAATTGGAAAAAGACCAGCGCTAAGGATCGGATCTCCCCCAATAAAAATCGGAAATTTCTTATCCTCAAGAAGCTCTTGAGCTCTTCTGTAAACCTTGTCTACTAGATCTACACCATCTACACCGCATGGTAGAGGACATGCCGTATGAATACCGGCTTTTACCACTTGACGATCGGTTAAAATATCGTAATCTTCAATATGCTGTGAGCCTTCTAAAAGGGCAGATGCACCACTTTTCATCCCCTCTGAGCGGACACTTCTCCCTTCGCAAGGGACCGGCACAATCACATAATTGGCCTCTTCGTAGACACTTTTTTTCCCTAAAAAGTTAGGGAAGGTGTTGTAGTGTGATTTCATATCTTGCTGAAAGGCAGAAAAAGCAAGAGCGACCACGCAGCTACCGTAGTTTTTATCAATGACCACTTCTTTGGTGTGAAAGCGAATATTTTGCAAAGAGAAGCTTTTTTCATACTCGTTATAAAGCTCTAAAAGTCCTTTCTCTAATTTCTCACAAAGCTCTTTCTCATTCCATTTCCCCCCCAACTCTAAAACAAGGGTCCCCCGTTTTTTCTTTTGAGCATTTCGGAAATGAAGATCAGCTAAAACAATTCCAGAAGAGATAGTTTCTCCAAGAGTGCCGTGAGCGACCGCTAAAATAGCTGGGATTTCTCTATCTTCTAAAACCCGAGCCTCCCCTTGAATACATTCTTGAGGGAGCAGAGTCACAGTGACTTCACTTAAAATACCTCTTAATCCTGAATCGTGTACAGCTTTTCTGAGTGCTCCTGCTGCATAGGCACAATCACTTAAACCTGAACCTGAAGTTACAAAGAAACCTAACGGTGTTTTATTATTCGTTTTAAACATATTTTTCATCTTTTATAATTATTTATTATTAGATTACATTTGAAAACATTTTTTTACTACTATGTTTTTGGCGATTGAACAAATTGCTCTAATCTTTTAGAATTTACTTATGTTTAACATAAAGATCCGACACAACTGGCTCCTTTTTATTGCAGCTCTAGCTGGAGTGGCTACCTCTTTTCTAGGCTATGCCCCCCTTTTTACGGCAGCGCACATCGTCTCCTCCCTTATCTTAAAGACCCTTCAGTTGATTGCAGTGCCGGTCATCTTTCTCTCAATTTTAGCGACTTTGACAAAGATGGAGAGTTTGAAAAAAGCAAGTTTCTTAGGGTTAAAGGTGATGAAATACACTTTTTTAACTACCTTTGTAGCAGCTCTTTTAGCTCTTGGACTTTTTCTCGTGATTCGACCCACTCCTGAAGTGACGGCAATTGCCTCTACAGAAGTGACACAAGCAAGCCTGCTTCAAACTCTACTAGATATCTACCCATCGAACATTATCAAAGCATTTGCAGAAAACAACGTGATGGGTGTTGTCTTGATCGCTTTTGCCCTCGGCATTTCTATCCTCTCTTTAGAAGAAGAGAAAAAAAAACCGCTCTCCGATTTTTTTGGTGCCCTTTTTGCAAGCTTCCTCAAATTAGCAAGTATTATCGTTCACCTCCTTCCTCTCGGCATTTGGGCTTTCATCACCCTTTTTTGCAAAGAGATTCAAGAAACCGGATTACTCGTTTATAAGCCGCTTCTCCTTTATTTTGCTGTGGTGATTTTAGCAAACATCATCCAAGGCGTGGTTGTTTTACCCCTCTTATTAAAGGCGAAAAACATCTCTCCACGAAAAGTTTTTCGTGGTGTATTTCCAGCACTTTCCTTGGCTTTCTTCTCGAAATCTTCAAGCGCAACTCTACCAGTCACAATGCGGTGCTTGAGAGAAAACTTACGAGTAAACGAAAAGCTCACCTCTTTCACACTTCCTCTTTGCACTACAGTCAATATGAATGCCTGCGCAGCCTTTATTTTTACAACGGTTGTCTTTGTAAGCATGAGCGCAGGACATGTGTTCTCTCTTGTTGATCTCTTTTTCTGGGCTATGATTGCAACTTTAGCTGCAATTGGAAATGCTGGTGTCCCCATGGGATGCTATTTCCTTGCCGGAGCTCTCCTTGCTGGGCAAGGGGTATCGTTGAATCTTTTGGGAATGATTCTCCCTTTATATGCTTTCTTAGACATGGTAGAGACCGCTTTGAATGTCTGGTCTGATGCTTGCGTGACTCTTGTGGTCGCAAAAGAGGTGGAAGCAACTCAACCAGCTCTCTCTTAAAGAGATATAATAAATATTGCCGGGATAGAATCTATCTGACACATTGTAGGCATGAAAAGGTCTTTGAATGTCTTAATTACCGGCGCTTGGCACCCAAAATCGGGTTTTGAAGAGGCATTTGTCCGCCTCTGGAACGAAAAGATCCATAAGCTAGCTTATGATATGGGTGGAAGCCGAGCTGGTCTCTATCATAATGAAGAGACGGATGTTTACCTCTCCTCTATCCTTTTCCCTTCTAAAGAAGCTGCAGAACGATTTCTCTCCTCCGAAAAGTTTGCAAAAGCAACTCACGATCTTAACCAACTCTGCCTCATTCCTATACGTAAAGAATTTTACGATATCTTACCGGAAGCTATGTAATAACCTTAAAATCAAAGCTTTGTAAAATTACAAAAACAACTCTACCCAAATAAATCTCTTTTTCTGTATACTCTGGAGAATTTTAACTGAGGGCTAGAGCCTGTCATGCAAGTGACAGAAAACGATACTTTACAAACCTTTAGTAAATGGCGCAGACGTCTCTGGCCTTTTCACCGTTTCGAACTCTCTAAACTCATCCCCTTAATTTTAATTAAATTTTTAATTTCCATCAACTACGGTATCTTGACCTGCATGAAAGATACTGTGATCGTTACTGCTCGCGGCTCAGGAGCAGAGGCAATTCCAGTCCTTAAAGGCTGGGTGGTTTTGCCAATGGCCATGCTCGTAGCTATCCTCTATTCTAAGCTTAGTAATATCTTGAATAAGAGACGGCTCTTTTATACGATGCTGGGCGGTTTTTTAGTGGTTCTGTTTTTATACGCTTTTGTCCTCTACCCTAATGCGGATGCCCTCTCTCCGAATAGCTCTGCCGACTGGCTTGTAGGAAAGCTTGGGGTCAAATATGAACATTGGGTTGCAGTTTATCGCAACTGGATCCAATCTCTTCTCTTTATCACAGCCGAGCTCTGGGGAAGTGTTGTTATTCTAGTCATGTTCTGGGGCTTTGCTAACGACATTACAAGTGTTGACGAAGCTAAACGCTCTTACAACATCTATATAGCAGCAGGAGACCTTGCAGCCCTTTCTATGGGACCTATAATCTGCTTTTTCACTAAAAAATTTGCAGCCTACCCTTTTATATACACTGTCCAGAGTCTTATCTCGGTCGTTCTTGTAGTAGGCCTTTTGATTATGGCTATTTACTGGTGGATGAACCATAAAATCCTAACAGAAAAAAATTTCTTTAACCCTTCCGAATACACAGGATCTCCGCGTAAAAACAAGGAAAAACTATCACTTCGTCAAGGTTTTAAACACCTTATTAAATCACGCTACTTGCTTGGCATCGCCGTCCTTGTCGTGGGCTATGGGCTAACTATTAATTTAATTGAAGTGACCTGGAAAGCCTCTGTAAAACTTGCTTACCCAAGCCCAGCCGATTACCAAGCATTTACCAGCAAAGCACTTTCCTATGTGGGCTTGTTTGCCTTTATGATCTCATTATTTTTGGGCTCTAATATTATACGCCGCCTTGGTTGGCACTTTAGTGCTCAAATCACCCCTATTTTAGTTGGGGTTACAGGAGCCCTCTTCTTCCTTTTTGTCCTCTATCAAGAAACTTTAAGCCCTCTCACATCACTTTTCGGAGTCTCTTCCCTAGCTTTCATAGTTTTCTTTGGGGCTTTTCAAAACGTCACTAGCAAAGTAGTAAAATATTCTTTCTTTGACCCAACTAAAGAAATGTCTTATATACCTCTTGATGAAGAGGCAAAAGTAAAGGGAAAAGCAGCTATCGATGTCGTAGGCTCTCGCCTTGGAAAGTCAGGCTCTTCATGGATTCAAGTAGCCCTTATCGATCTCGTAGGGACAGGCTCGATTTTCTCAGTCACCCATATTCTTCTACCAATTATTGTCCTGGTTACTATTGCTTGGATCGCTTCTGTTCGCTCCCTTAGCAAGCAGTTCGATGAACAGCACAACCAGCAAAAACTTTCTTTGAATAGCTCTACAAGTTAGAGTTTCAATTTCCTAAAATCACCTTAGAAACCAAATTTTTTTCTATTCCGGTGTAAAAGAAAAATTTTTAAAAGACTGTCTTTTCTTTAAAACTCTGGCGCTTTCTTTGAAAATCTTATATAATGGTTAAAAAAAGATAGGAAGCCGTTATGAAAGAAAAAAGAAAATTTAACTGGTCCTCAGGTTTATTTATTATTGGATATCACCTTCTTCTACTTATCCTTGTTCCCATTTACTTTCTTCATGCTGTCCCTTCTTTAGGAATTATTTTAACTACTATAGCTCTTCTCTATGCAACAGGACTCTCTATTACCGGCGGTTACCATAGACTTTTCTCTCACTGCACCTATAAAACGCATAAAGTTGTCGAACTTTGCTATTTATTTTTTGGCACCATGGCAACACAAGGGAGCGCACTCCGTTGGGCTTACGATCATAGACTTCACCATGCCTTCGTAGATGGCGATAAAGACCCTTATAGCGTTAAAAAAGGTTTTTGGTATGCCCACCTTTTCTGGATGTTCCGAAAACAGCCCCCTATCGAAGAGAGAGTCATAGCTGATCTAGTGAAAAACAAACTTCTTGTTTTTCAGCACAAATATTATGAAATCCTTATGGTAGCTACGAATCTTTTAGTTACCCTTATCGTCGGATTTATAAGCGGCGACTATTTTGGAGCCTTTGTCTTCACCTGGATTGTCAGACTCTTCTTACTTCACCATTTTACCTGGTTTATTAACTCTCTAGCCCACTACTGGGGCCACCAAAACTATTCCACTGAGCATAGCGCGGTAGACAATTACCTGATCTCGATGCTCACATTTGGAGAAGGCTACCACAACTACCACCACACCTTTGCAAACGATTACCGAAACGGTATACGTTGGTACCATTTTGATCCTAGCAAATGGATTATTTGGGCTTTAAGCAAATTAGGCCTTGCGCATGGGCTTAAAAGAGCCAATGAGACAAGAATCTCAATCCTCATGATCGAAGAGCATAAGAAGGCTTTATTAGATAAACTTGCAACTTCTTTCGCTCACAAGAAAGAAGATCTAGAAGCTAAAGTAAGTCTTTTCACAGAAAGCCTAACAGCAAAACTCTCGCAAATGCAGGAACTTGTCAACCAATATAAAGCTTCAAAGGCAACTCCTGGTGAGAATATCCCCTCTTCTTTAAATATCCTTCACCGCGAGATCAATCACCTCAAAAAAGCACTCAAACGTGAATGGCGAGCTTGGCGTCACTTTTCTAAAAGAGTTATGCGCCTAAAAACTACGCAAACCTCAACGCAGCTAAACTAAGTCCAAGACTCGAATTTCTAGCTAAATGTATTAAAAAAACCTCCTTCTTCGGAAAGAGGTTTTTTTTTACTTCATAAGGATTATTCGACAAGAAAACTTATAAAGAAATGCGACTGATCTAAAAATTTAAATTCTATTTTTAAAATATCATATATGTAAAAAATTTTAGACACCGTCAAATTTTAAAAATCACTTTACCATAGTAAAAATAACAAAATTAAAACATTTACTTACAAAAATGCTATCAAATCTTATTGATTTCTTATTTAAAAGTTGCAACCAATCGACTTACACGGTTATAATTAAATACATTAAAAGTTTAACAAAAAATTAGGAGTAACTTATATGGTAACACCAGCTGAAAGAAGAGTACCAAATTTCCCTCTATCAGAAGCACCACCAGCAGCACAAGAACAACCTCTTTTAAGAGGCCGTAGTGTAGAATCCTTACACGTACCCGCTGCACCACCAGTAGGCGCCGCAGCTGCAGCCGCAGAGCAAGCTCACATTGAGCGTTTTGATGCAGTTGTAGCGCGTGTTACAGAAAGACCAGGTTTTGACGCTGTTAGAAACGGAGCTGACCTCAACGCGCTTTATAACGCAATGTTCACCGGAGAGAATAAAACCCGTTTTGAAAGAGATCTAAACGAAGCTGAAAAAGCAAATGTTCGCGCCCAATGGGAAGCAGCTCTCACTGGTTGGATTAACGCTCATAAGCCAGCAGCAGCTCCTCAAGACGCCGCTTCATCTGTTTCTGGAGATGATGCACCCGCAGCACCAGTTGCTCTTCGCACAGCAGAAAGCTTTGCTAGAGATGTTGAAGCGTTACCGACTGCTATGCAACAGCAAGTTGTTTATATGTTGGCCCACACTTATGGTGCATGGGCACTTTCTGGGGATGCAGGATATGCGGTTCTAGCTGAATTTGAGCCTGCAAATCTTCTTGCTGAACTTCATACGCACAAACTAGCTGTTCTGCAAAACGCGGTTAAAGGTATATTGAGAAATAACACTGCGTTTCTAGGCGTTAGTGTAGAATTTACAAGATTTGTAAGAAATGAATTTGATCTAATCATAATAGACGCAAATGCCGCAAACGCTCGAGCCGGTGACGCTGTTGCAACAGCACGCTTTACAGGGCACGTTGAGTCGCATAGAGCAACTTTAGATGCAGCTCGCGCTTCTTTCGTTGCAGTTTCGACCAATGTTGATTCTACTGACCAGCAGAAAAAAGAAGCCATGGTAGCTTTAAAAAGAGCTTACCTAACTTATGTAAGCTTTGCTTATGCACATCAGCCAAGAGCTGCAGCTCCAGCTGCTCCTGTTAAGGTGGATTTACTTTACGCTTTTGACTTGGATAGACAGGCGGATTCTATTCGTCACAATCGTCAAAAAACAAGAGATATGTTCCGTCCTTTAGAAGAAACTATGCTTGGCGGAATGTTTACAGCTCCTGTACGTTTTGTATGGGCAGTTGCATGCGCTGTGCAAGCAGCGACTCTTGCAGTCTTCTATCGCGTCCGCGCACTTTTTGACCGTGGTGAGACACAAGTTCAGACTCGTGCTATCCTTTCTTTCAAAGCAGACGTACAAGTAGAGCTTCTAACTAATGCTCTAAAAGATGCAGGACTTGCGCTACTATTCGCTTTCCCTATACTTGGCGGCATAAGTGCAATCTTCTACTACAAAAGACAAGATAGAACTCCGCCAACAAGAGTTGTTCGGGCATTTCAGTCTCCTGCTCTTCCGGAAATGAGATTCCCACAACCTCCTCCGGCATGGGATGTTTCTTCATTTACGCGTTTCGCACCACCACCTCCTCCGCCACCAGAGCTAGCTTTTCCAAGACATTTTTCTGGCAACACCGGTGAATCTCGTGCACCATGGGGAGCGCCAACAGCTCATCATCATGCGGGGCATTCAGCACCTCCTGCTACGTGGGGAGATTTACTACAATCACCACCTCCTCCAAGACCACTAGCACAGCCTGGTTGGGGGGAAGGCTGGAGTGCTGATGGAGATCGTTCAGCGGCGGCGGCAGCAAGAGCTGCTGCTGCTGTGTAATTTTTAAGGATGGTAACATCTGAAAAATTAAAAGGCCTGACAAAGTGTCGGGCCTTTTTTATCTCTCTATAAAATAGTTTCTTTTTGAAAAAATGAAGGCATGCAGTAGATATAGCTCTAATAGGCATGCGCTTTATGATGACAAAACCTTTTCTTTTTCTCTGTGTAAGTGGATTTTCTTTATACGGCTCTACGGTTATTTCTCAAGAAAAGCTCAACCCTCCTAACCCCCCTTCGGGGTTGGAAGAACAAACAGCTGATAACCCAAGTGAGCGAGGACCATGGCTTACGGGACCACTTCTCTCTCCATCGGCGAACACTTTGCCAAAAGGACACATTAACGTTGAGCCCTATTTGTATGCCAATAACAACCTAGGAAGTTACGATAACAACTGGAAGTTTCAGAAGTTTGTAGACCCTCTTCATAACATAAACGTGATTGTTTTATTTCAGGTGGGACTTGCTTCTCGAGTTGATATGAGCATTGCGCCGCAGGGGTTTTATAGTTGGGTGGGTGATAAAGCAGAGTCTTTTCGCTTTGGAGATATGGGGATGGCGCTTGGTTTTCAATTGATCAAAGAACAGCCCAAAACGTGGGTGCCGGGGGTGAAATTTTCTTTCGGAGAGA